>CAZPUO010000212.1:0-4570 GCA_964589745.1 uncultured Methanotrichaceae archaeon | reverse complement strand
GAGAAAGGCTATGCGGGAAGTCAGACGGAGGTCATACGCCAGGCTATTCTGGCCTATGAGCGCATGATCGAGGAAGAAGAGCTAATGCTGGTTCATAAAGCGGCAGAGACGGAGATGGCTGAACTGGAAGCCTGCAAGGTCAAGACTCACTCCCTCCAGGAAATCAAAAAAACCCTTGCGTCTGGACATTAGGAATCATGCAGCTTGTATTCTCAGATTCTGCGAAAAAGGAGCTGGAGGATCTGCCAGAAGAGCTGATAGGCATATTTCTGAAACACTTGGAAAAGATGCAGGAAATGCCCCCTCGCAAACACATGAAATATGGGATACCTTGCCACGTAGAAAAAGTGACCAAGCAGGCAAGAATAATTTACGATATCAAAGAAGACAAGATCTACATCCTGCACTGCTTCGAGGGCCACAAGGAGTACGAGCGCTGGTACAAATCGTACAAGTGACTTGCTCCCTCGCCAGCCTTTCTCCTTTTCGCACTCCTGCGCCTAGATCCACCCGCTATCCACCCTGCTCGATCGAATTCCTGCCAGCCATCCTGTACTGCCAATCCTGCATCCCTGGCCTCGATCACAAAATAAGCCAAACCGCTTATCTGTAGAGATTATGAGAGCCTTAGCTTATATTGAGCGCTTCAAATAAACTTTCGCAATTGTTTTTCCTGGTTGTATTTCAAACCCACTATCACCAACGTATTTACCGGAATAATCTTCGTATTGTGCATTAACCGCATGAAAGCCTATGGTTAGATCTGGAATATACAGGTGACCTCCCATGGCAGTCACTCCCCTATATTGTCCATCAACCAGCACACTTGCATTATCGACGCCCGTAATGCCCTTGAGCACAATTATATCTACAGGGGCTGTTATTTCTGCCATTCCCACAGTAATGAGCAAGGCAAAGAGAATTACAGCCAGTAAGCAAATCTTGGTCTTTTCTCTCATAGATTTCATAAAGAATCTTCAGGGACAAATGCTTTGCTAAGCGGAGATAGCCTTCGCCTAGGCCAAGGAGCTGGGATAATACGGGCTAGTTTTTGCCCTTGGCCCAGCTTCCCGCGCGACCGCAACGACGCCCACCAACGAGCTTCGGCTACCTGGCATGCACCCTCTCGTCCACCTCTGCTCGACCGGAATGAGCGCGATGAGAGACGATTCCGCGCTCGGTTCGCTCGGACCCGCGGCACCATTGCGCTGCTCATGAAGCGTCATGGTTGGCCGGACTCAAAGGCTCAGGTCTTCTTCAGGGATCTAAGACCAAAGCTCAGGTACTTGACCTCACCCTTCCTGTCTCTGATAAACCCTATGAGCTGAGGGCTAGTGGAACCGGGCAGAATAATATAAAAACGATCCTTAGCTGTTTGCACCAGCGGGACCTCAACGCCGGCACTCAGGAAGAGCTTGCACTCCTTCTCTAGAATCTTGATCCCCGAGTAGTTGTCTACGTAACCTGCGGTCTCGGACTGGTTCACGGTCGGGGGAACAGGCGCAGCTTTTTCTTTCAAGGGAAGCATTAGCCTGAAGGCCTTCTCTGTGGAATTGGGATGTGCCTGTCATCGGCATTGGCCAGGATTATCAGTGCAAACTTATGCTCTGGGACCATCATGAAGTTGGATGTGAATCCCTCTATAGCTCCGTCGTGCCCCACCACCCTCTGACCTAATCGATCGTAGATCATGAGGCCGTATCCGTAGCTTTCGTTCTCATACACGCTGGCCATCTCAGCCCTGGGCTTGGCCGTCTTCTCTATTACATTTGGCGAGATGACCTTCCTTCCAGGGAGCCATTATTCATCATGGCGATGGCCAGGTGAGCCATGTCGTTGACACTGGAGAAGACGAACCCCGATGGCCAAAAGGCTGCGTTATCGGTGTAAGGTCTCACCACAGATGTGCCGTTGGCATTTACCGAGTGCCCCTGAGAGATGGGATAGGTCATGGCCAGGGTGGGCTTGAAGGTAGTCCTGTTCATGCCCAAGGGTTTGAAGACCCTCTCATCGATTTGGTCTGCATAGGCCTTCTTGCCGATCTTCTCCACCAGGTACCCGACCATACCAAAGCCTATGTTCGAGTGGGAGAAGACCTCCCCTGGCTCTGCGAACAGGATCGAATCGTTCAAGGAGAGCATGCACCTGGCCAGCTCCGACTCATCGTGCAGCCCGTAGGAGGGCGCAGCATCCTTAAAGCCCGCTGTGTGGCTGAGTAGCTGAGAGGCTGTAACCTTGGAGAGCTTGGTGCTCAAGCCCGGAATGTAGTATCCTATGGGCTTGCTTAAGTCCATCTTGCCCTCCTCTGCAAGGGAGACCAGGGCGATGGCAGCGAAGACTTGCTCGTAGAGCCTACCCGAAAGAGGGTATCGGGGGCAACGAGCTGTCCTGTCTCGATATCTGACACGCCAAAGCCCTTAGCGTAGACGATCTCGTTACCGCTGACTATAGCCACGGCGCAGCCAGGAGTGTTAGTGATCTTCAGCTCCTCCTGGATCGTTTTATCTAGGGTGCTGAAGTCCACCTTATCAGATGCTGTCAAGGCCGGCATTGCCGCAAAGGCAGCCGCCAGCAACATGCAGAAAATTTTCGTCACTTTTATAGATCTCCACCATCGTTGCGATTGAAAGGATAAATCTGTTTGGATTTTCTATCGTTATGAGAATAAAGCGCATTGCATTTATTATAACAACCTTTGCAATCATCTCCGCGAGTGCTAATACACTTAACTCGCTCAATGCTGCTAGAAGGAACAAACTTAATTCCGTCTAGGATGCCTCCTTATTTCCGCATTGATATTTAATTAAGAACCAATTTGTGAAAGGACATCATGTATTAACAAGCCGTGCGAGAATCTCGTCTCACGCGAGCCATGCATCTCAAGAGGGTGAATCCGGTCCTGTATCTCCTTCACTTATACCCGCTCTCTTTTCTTAACTCTCATATCCCTAGGGGATAAGAGCCCGCAGAGGGCGCGACGTGAAAGTGAACTGCAGATGGGATGGGCTTTGAGGCGGATCGTATTTCTACCGACCTACTTAGCTGCCATCCACATCCCTTTCGGCCCACACACCAGCGTACAAGATCCACTGGCTATCCCTCAGCTTCGTTGTTGTGATGAATTTGCTGATAATTTGCATTCCGTTCAACAAAGTATGCAGTCTGTAGATATGGATTCTTTGATATGCCACCACGTGCTGGGATTGAGACATCAACCCTTTCACTAAAGCATAATCTATGCAAACCTTTTCATAAGTTGCATCAAGAAATAATCCTAGGAGCGATTCCTATGCGGGTAAAAATTGCCCTTATTCTGGCAGCTTTGGTTATGCTATGCGTATCTGTCTCAGGAAAGGAATATACTCCAGACTATTGGTTTCAAAAAGGTAACGAATATCTTTATAAAGGTTCTTATAATATTTCAATCGACTGCTATAACAAAGCTATTGAACTCGATCCACAATTGGCAGACGCCTGGAACAACGAAGGCATTGCTCTCTCTAATCAAGGCAAGTATGATGAGGCGATTCAGGCTTATGACAAAGCCATTGAGATCAACCCAGAAGATGCGGGAACCTGGACCGTAAAAGGCCTTGCTCTCAATAGTCAAGGCAAGCATGATGAGGCGATTCAAGCCTTTGACAAAGCCCTCGGAATCAATCCCGTGAATGTTGATGCTTGGTACAACAAAGGCATTGCTCTTGCTGAGCTGGGCAAGTACAATGATGCCGTTCAGGCTTACGACAAAGCCCTCGAGATCAACCCACAAGATGCAGGAACCTGGAACAACAAATGTGTTGCTCTCGGTAAACAAGGCAAGTACAATCAAGCTCTTCAGGCGTGTGAAAGGGCTATTGAAATTAATTCGCAATATGCAGAAGCCTGGGTAAACAAAGGCATTGCTCTCAAGAATCTAGGCAAGTACGACGAGGCTATCAAGGGTTACGATAACGCCATTAAGATCAATCCGTTACTGGCTGAAGCCTGGTATAACAAAGGCAAAGCTCTCAGAGCACTCGGCCGTAATTCAGAAGTAGATGTAGCCTTCGCCACGGCCAAGCAGCTGGGGTATAAGGGCTAGTTTTGCCTCTCACCGGGCCATCCCACTCGACCGGAACGCAACCGCCATGCGGGGCTCTGGCCTTCCTGGCGCTCGGCGGATATCCACCTGGCAGCTATTCATTTAGGGACTTATCTTGCTGGCAAGGGATTAATAATGGAAATTTAAGTCGAACCTGTGGAGGTCAAAGAGCTATGATGCCTGATACTTTTGATGTTGCCCAAAGCCGCAAATGCATCACAATTTCAAGCTCGGCAAGCTCTGGATCTTTAAGCACTTCTTTGACAACAAGGAGCCAATCAAAGCCCCCTGGATTATTATAACAAAGACCTATACCGCTTCGAGTTCAAATCCGTTGAAGCGAGAAAACAATGTCCTCAAGGTTCTGGATCAGAGTTTTCTACAGATAATTATCTTCCACTCGTCTAGAGCCTGAGGAAAGGAGAATCACTGTAATAGCTTACATCTTTTCCATCAATTTCAGCGATTCTTCCAGAGACAACGCAGGAT
>CAZPUO010000211.1:0-4588 GCA_964589745.1 uncultured Methanotrichaceae archaeon | reverse complement strand
ATCGATCTGGCTATGGAGGGGGGCATCTCTTCCGAGATCTGGTGGAGAGAAAGCCGGTGCAGGTTGAGGTGGAAACCAATAACGGAAAGTCTCTGCAGGCCGAGGTCGGATTGGATGAGATGCCTTTTGCCAGGCTCTTTGGATCGCGCCAGGCCTTCAAGAACTATTCTGCCTTCGTAAATCCCGGCGAAATGCCTGTCTCCACCATCTTCCACGCCCGCGAATTTGAGCCTTGCTGCCGGGGTGCAACCTTCTCGGGGTGCGGCCAGATAAACCCATTGAAAAATGATCCGCTTTTGGAAACCATTGGCATAGGCACTCGCATTCTTCTCAACGGGTCGGAAGGCTTTGTAATTGGGACAGGAACGAGAAGCTGCCTGGAGAGGCCGAACCTTGCAGGCTTTGCGGATATGCATTCAATGGAGCCGGAGTACATGGGCGGCTTCGAGACATCGGCTGGCCCGGAGTGCATCTGCTCCTGGGCGGTGCCGATTCCCGTTACCAGCAAAACAATACTTGAAGAGATAGCTCGACTGGACAGGCAGATCAGCCTGCCGATCATGGACGTGAACTCCCGCACTGCCATGGGCCAGACCGATTACGGTGATGTCTGGGATGGTGTGGATCTGGAGGTGGAATTCGATCCTGAGAAATGCCGTGGCTGCGTCCGCTGCCTGGTAGAGAAATCATGCCCCATGAGAGCCGTTCACTTCGATGGCCGCTGCGCTGGCCGGGACAGTGAGCTGTGTTTCCACTGCGGCCTGTGCGTCACGGAATGCCCTTCGGGGGCCTTCCGGTGCAATATGGGTTTCATCCGGTTGAAGACAGCGGATTGTGTTACCGATACGATTCCCGTGGTCCTGCGCCAATCGGATAAGCTCCGTGCGCTGGAGCTGGCTGAAGACCTTAAGAAAAAAATACTCGATGGTTCCTTCAAGATGACCGAGAGGGTGGAGCACATCAACCACCCTGAGTAAGCACGCGATGCTGGTCAGATTATCCGCAGATCGGTTCGCTGAAAGGTAGGAATGCTGCACTCATCTTAGGCAGCACCCGGATTTTTGCTAGTCGCCCCCATTGTCCCCTCCCGCACCTGAACCGCCATCGAAACCAGTTTCTGCGCCACTTTCTGAGTTTACACTTGTGTCCATCGTTTCAACATTTGTGTCCATCGATTCGCCATTTGCAAATTCACCATTTGCGCTGACTGCCCCCTGATCTTCGCTTACACCTTCCTCATTGGCTTCAGCTTCAGTCATTTGGTAATCCTCGCTGGTGACCTCTCCGTAGGAGCCTCCCTCGTCCGCCAAGTCCAAAGTTTCATCGACTGTTCCATCATCATTCTCATCTATGCCGATGAACATGGGATAGCCATCGCCTTCCCAGCTTAGATAGTCAATTATCATGGCGGCTCCGACATCAAGAGCAATGTCATAGTGGCTGAACACCTCTGGGCCTTTTTTGCTCAACCTGACCACTTTCAGATCGTATAATTCCTTGCTCTCGCGTCCGTCGGACTTGACCTTGAGTCTATTCGCCTCCCGATCAATGCCCATGCGAGTCGTCTCACCGGATGCGTTGCGGGCCTTGTTAGTAATGTTGTTGGTGCCGTTTTCCATCACAAGGAACTCGTAGGAAGGGCCATTTTTGGTATTTATTCCTGCTTTGAGTTTGGGCGATGCATTGCCATCAAACCGGTAGCCCACTTCTTCGTAGCCCTTCTTTGGAGAAGAGAAACCCACCTGTCCCTGTGACCCTGGGGAGAGAGCAAGGCCTTCCACTTCCGTGTAGTAGCCGGGCCCTATCGATGTGACCTCTTGCTTCTCAGTCTTCTTCAATGAAGCACCGTCAAGGGAGACTGAGTAGTTGATCCCCGAAGGCAATAGGTAGAGATATTCGGACCTGTTGTCTTTTGCGACCTTTTTCGAGGTCTTAGATTTATCAATCCGGAATGCGTGTACCTTGGCGCCTGGTATCTCATTGACGAAGGTTCCATTGCCAAGCTTGCCCAGCCTCCGACCCTGGTCATCTTTGATCAACATACCTGCTCTCCCGTCGTGCCAGACCTGGGCGTACCTGGCCCTGGCAGTCTTCGCGGTCTTTTCGGAAGTGCCGTCATCCGTGCTCGTGCTGTTATCATCCTGGCAGAAGTCGCATTTCTGCTGCCCAAGCCTGCCATTGGTGCCAGAAAGAGTTAGGCTGTGTCCTGTGTAAGGGTTCGACTCCTCCTCCGGATCAGTCGCTGCCGGATAGGTGAAGGTATTATCGTTGCTGTCGACACTGATGACTCTTGTCTCGTCTGGGTCGTTATTGTCATAAACCGAGATCTCATAAATGCCGTCACCCTTGTCCTGCACTGCAAAGGGTGTAATCGCATGGGCGTCGCTGCCGTTTTCCGTTGCGACGCCTACCGTCCAGGTATCAGATGCGTTTTCACCGGACTGAAACGTCTTTTCCAAAGCCTTGAGAGACGAATTGGGTCCCTCTACTGAGTCCTCTTCGGGCGAAGTCGCTTGGGTGGCCCACCAGTAAGCGATCTCCCTCTGGAGGGGTTCGTTCCCTTCAATGTTCAAATCGTGAGTTGTAGCACCGCCAAACTTCTCAGGATCTTCCAGGCCTAAATAAAAGAGAAGACTCAGCACAGCCATGCCCTCGCAGTGGCCTTCATCCATTGCCTTGTTATTCTCCTCCATCCACCTTCTGGCATTGGGGATAAGTGTGCACTCATCATCTCCGGAGCACACCGAGTTCCCAAAAAGGCGCTGCATTTCAACATTGGTCAGATCAACGGGCCCACTCTCGTCGCCATAATTCTCAAAGCTGAAGCCATCTACCTCAGGGCGAAAACCAGTATCCAGATCGAAAGTATTTGGGCTGGAATCATCTTGAACTTCTTGTTCTGCAACTTCATCTGAGTCGACACTGGCGGTGGGATTCGGTAACCAGTCTCCCAACGCAGCAGGTGCATTTACAAAGACTATGACCAGCATAGATATGACAAATATGCAAACCAAGCTGTGTGCATCCCTTCGAAACATTTCCATGACTCCTCGTTTCCAGAAATTCTGGATACAATCTCTTTCAAGGCAACAAAACTATCGCTTACTGAAACGGACATAATTGAGAAGACAACTGATATAAAATCTTGGTTTAAGAGGTAAGAAGCAAGATCGTGAGTCAGGTTTGGCGCATGTTCCGGCTGGAACTAAAAGTGGAGAGCGCGCCCATGAATTTGGTCAAAATCTCATTGGGAGAGAGGCTGATCGCGGGAACATCGGCATTGCCAGGCTCCACTTTTGCTATTACCACGCCATCACCTTCGAGGAGCAGACATAGGTCCCCAGCTTCTGAAGCAGTTCTTGTGCTAGCAACTCCCGCGCCTTTAGCCATTTTCTCCAAGTCTGTGCCAAGGTGAGTGCAGGTGGGCTGAGAGCCGGTGGAGCCGTAGCAGCAGTTGTCCAGGATCACCAGCAGATAATTCTTAGGCGCGTGGTGGGCGATGGTGGCCAGGGTACCCAGGTTCATGAGCACTGCCCCGTCTCCGTCAAGGACGATTGTCCTTCTCTCTGGCCGGGCCAGGGCCAGACCGAGACCGATGGACGAGGCCAGGCCCATGGAACCGAGCATGTAGAAGTTCTCGCTCCGGTCCTTGACAGCGAAAAGCTCCCTGCTGGGAAAGCCGATGTTACATATCAGCAGGGCTTCTTGCCCCTCGGCGGCATTTGCAGCCAGGGCGATGGCCTCGATGCGCTTCATGCTTTCCTCCAGAACTGCAGATCCAACAGCACGGCCACCGGTTTGTGCTCCGCGGCAGCCAGGCTCCAGGCATTGGCCACCGTCTCCTCCGCCTGGGCGGGCGCAGGCGAGAAGCGCGGGATCTGCATGGCGTCCAGCAGTTTGGGCGTGAGCCTGCCCATGGGCACCTGGCCCACGATGGGCTCACCCTCGCAGCCCCGGTGGCTTATTATCATGAGCAAAGGAATTTCGTAGAGAAAGTCCAGCGAGGCCAGGGCATTGATGCTGTTTCCAAGACCTGAGTTTTGCATGAGCAGCACTGGCCGCCGCCCGCCCATCCAGGCACCGGCGCAGACTCCCACACCCTCCTCCTCGCGGGTGACGGGCACGTGGATGATTTCTGGGTCTTCGCTAACCATGGTCAGTAACTGCTGCAGGTTGACGCAGGGAACAGAGACAGCAAAGTTGATTTTGGCGCGCTTTAGGCCGCGAAAGACGGCGAGGCTGGGATTCATCTAAATTTTTGGTTGTGCTTTCAACGGCTAAATTCCTTTTGCAAAATAGAGCAGAGGATCAAATCCTTAAATATTGCAGTGCAAGAATGAAGCGTTCAGGTTTTCGGCGTCATAGCACTGCTTTTTAATTCGGGAATCATTTTCTCGAGAGCCTCAAAGTGCTTCAGGGCTTCGAGTCCCTTTTCTGTCGTCCTATATGTGACCCGAAAATGACAGGTTGCATCTATCAAGCCGCCCTCGGTGAGCATGGTCAAATAACGGTTGATTGTATGAAAATTCATATTAGCTGTATAGACTATCCTTGTTTTGCATGCGCCTTTCCCGATGCAGGTTCTAAG
>CAZPUO010000210.1:0-4640 GCA_964589745.1 uncultured Methanotrichaceae archaeon | reverse complement strand
GGAATATGGTGCAGCAACGCAATATATACTTTTCAGTAGATTAGGGACACGACCCTCATTCCAATGATCGGATTATATGCTTTAAATTTAAAATTTTTTGCGAATCATTTCAAATTAAGATCTTTCTCCAGATAGCTAAAAAGGCTGCTAGATAAGATAAGCCTACGAAACATCCATTAATTCTTTCTTGCCTCGATATACCAGATTCAACAAAAAATAAAAATAGAGTAAACTTTAAATAGTTGACCCATGAACTACCTTATATTACTATTATTGAGGGATGCATAAGTGAAAACAAGGGCAGTATCCGCTGCGAAAATTAATCCTGAGCAGCATAGCAGGCTCAGACCTTTTGCGGTTGCATCTTTGATCGCTTTCTTTTTGCTCTCAGCTTCAATCCTTCTGGCAGAGGGACGGAGCATGGAAGACGGTGCGACGTCGAGAGAAAAACAGGTCGCGCTTCAATTCGAAGCATTTAGGCAAAATCCGGAGGAGCTGAGGGCCTTTTTCCTGGCCATGCCCAAAGGAGGGGATATTCACAACCATTTGACGGGAGCTATTTATGCCGAGTATCTGGTAGATCAGGCAAGCGCTGAAGGTCTTTGTATAAACCTGGATAACTACACTATCTCCCGCAAATATTGTGGGTCTGTTGACTCAGAGCCAGTTAGGAAGGCCTATTCGGATCCGAAACTGTATGGCCAAATAATCAATGCCTGGTCCATGAGGGACCCCAACTTGCTCGACGAGAGCAAGCACGACCATTTCTTCAACAGCTTCGGTATCTTCGGAGGGGCGACAAGCAATACCAGCGCCCTGGTGGCAGATATTCGGTCCAGCGCCTTCCGGGAGAATGTGGCGTATCTGGAGATCATAACGGGCGCCGGCTCAGGGGCAGCTAACCTGGGTAGCAAGGTAGGGTGGGACGACAACCTATCCAGGTTCTACAACAAACTCGTTGACAATGGCCTTTTTTCCGTAGCCCAGAGCCTGAGCGATTACATAAATGATACGGATAGCGGTTCCATAAGGATTCTGAGGAATAAGGGCGACCCCGGCAGCAATGTGACGGTCCGCTACCTTCTGGCGGCCAGCAGGACGCTATCCAACGAGAGAGTCTTTGGCCAGCTCGCTGCGGCTTTCTACGTGGCCAACAGGTCGAGCCTGGTGGTAGGAGTGAATCTCCTGGGAGCTGAAGACAACTGGACCTCCAGGGAGAACTATTCCTTACAGATGAAGATGGTCGGATTCCTTCACAGCATCTATCCCAAAGTCAACATCGCCCTCCACGCGGGGGAGCTGAATCTCGGGCTCGTGCCCACTGAGGATCTGAGGTTCCACATCAAAGAGGCTGTCGAGGTCGCACAAGCCTCAAGGATCGGCCACGGAGTGGATATCATGTGGGAGCTGAACTCCGATCAGACTCTAAAAGAGATGGCCAGGAACCACGTGGCCATAGAGATCATGCCCGTGAGCAACCAGATAATTCTGGGGGTGACTGGAAAAGACCATCCTTTCCCGATCTACTTTGACCGTAGTGTGCCCATAATCTTGGCTTCGGACGATGCCGGGCTGCTGCGCACAGACCTGAGCGAGCAGTTCGTCATTATCGCCAGCGAGTACCCCAAGATCAAGTACAAGGATTTCAAGAAGTTTGTTAGGAACAGCATTGAATACAGCTTCCTGCGGGGCGAGAGCATCTGGGCATCCAAGGGGGATTACTCCAAGTTGGTAGCCGAGTGTTCCAGGTGCAGTCTCGGGTCCAAGAACCCTAACGCAAAGTGCAAGGCCTTCCTCGACAGCAGTGAGAAGGCCAGAGTGGCATGGAAGCTCGAAGGAGATCTGGCTGCCTTCGAAGAGAAATATGCTAAGGGAAAGGCCAATGTCAAAGGGCAAGTAAAGACCGACGAGAATCCAGGTAGAATAAGCGGGAAGCCTGCAAAGCTTGTGCTAGAGCCTGAATCTCAGCTAGCTTCTTGAGGTTGGGAGAGGCAATTGGCCCTTCCAACCATTTTGGGTAATTAGAGACATTTTATCGATCCGTCCCAGGTCATCAATTTTATTATTTTGTCTCTTTGCCATCCGTTGATCTGAGAGCTGGAACGATCTCTTAATTTTTTGATGAGATGACGTTAACTGGATTAGCCTGGCATCAGGACCAATCCGAGTATGGTACACGCAAGGAGCCAACTGTGGCACGGGGTCGCCTGTGTTCCGGTCGAGCAAGATAGCCGATCCCACAAGAGGACGGCAGGGATGCGGCAAACGGCGCTAATGGCTTGCAGGAATCCGGTCAAGTAGAGATGGCGGCGACGCCCGCCGCCAGGAGACAGGAGGCACGCGCCGGCTGCGTCACGTTCGAGCTGGTTAATATGCCTATTCTCACTATGCAAGTAGCCTCTTCGGCCAACTATAGATCAACCATTCTCCTTCGATACATCACTCTGAAGCGACGGACGAGAGGATTTTCGTCGTCCGTGTAGTCCTCAAAGCAGACCTCATGAAGATTCAGAGACTGGAAAGATGCCAGTTCCATCTTTGTGAGAGGCCAAGGCATAGTGCCTTCAGGATCGTTCATTTCTCGCCCTCTGGCAATGACAAGCATTGTCCCGTTCTGAGCAACGAATGAAGCAATGTGTCTGATTGCCTCACTCCTGAGCTCCGGAGTCAGCACTTGAAGGGTGTACGATTCAAGGACAAAGTCGAATCCCTTTTCCCACGCTGCTGGTGCTTGAAATAAGTCAGCCTGCAGATAAGACACCGATGAACTTGGAAAACGCCTTTGGCACCAGGAGATAGCTGTCCGCGAGATGTCAAAGGCCATTGTATCAAATCCGCGCTTGGCAAGCTCTTCTGCATCATCGCCCAAGCCACATCCTACAACTAGAGCAGTCTTGCCTTGGGGACGTAGCAGCTTTCGGTCAAGCCATGTGATGAGATTCGGATTCGGCATGAGATCAGCCCAAGGAATGATTGATGTGTCCTCGTCAGCCTGAGAATACAGTGCCTCGAACCAGCCGAGCGCATTGCCGGTTTTCAGATATCGTTGTGCAATCTCTCGTGCCGCGAACCTTTGTGCTTCGTCCATATTCACCTCTATCGACGACATATTAAAATGGGCAGGCCTTGCATGCGACAGGATCTCCTGCAAAGCCTTGCATCCGCTGGAGGCAGGATCGCCTCCGCGCGCGCTCCCTGGAGCCGCCAAGCCCTGCGGCGCTGATGGCCAGGCAGCCTGGGCAGCGAGCTGGGCTCTCCGGGATTTCGATGGCGTTGTCTATCCAAGACCCCTCTGCTTCCGAGGACTTCCAGCCTCTCTTTTTGGGCCCTCGGATTTCATGATGTCTATCTGTATCTGTTAACAGATCAAATTCACGTGACACATAAGACATTACATTTTTGAGCACCGCTCTTTCATGCACCAGGGCATTAGCACGTTAAGCCCTGATCGCCATCATTTCAATCTCGACCAGCGCATCCTTTGGCAATGCAGCAGCCTGAAGAGTTGATCTGGCAGGATAGTTCTTTTTAAAGTATCCTGCGTATATTTCGTTTACCTTCTGGAAATCTCCTATTTCCTTAAGGTAAATTCGGGTCTGCACGACATCTTCGAAGCTCATGTTGGCCTGTGTCAAAATTGCTTTTAGGTTTTCCATTACCTGCCTTGTTTGGTTCTCTACGGATGTAGAAAGATCTCCAGATATTGGATCAATTCCGATCTGCCCAGAGATAAATAGTAGATCTCCATATTGGACCGCCTGGCTGTAAGGCCCTATCGCCTTGGGGGCATTTTCAGTAAAAATAATTGTTTTCTTTCTGTTAGTCGCATTTAAATAGGTCTCAGGATCTCCTAAAGAAATAAGGATTGCAAGTGCCATTAAGATAAAGACAAATTTTTTCAGATGTATTGACATATCTCCTCCTTTTAGATTTTTAATATATCAAAGAACATTAAATGTCTATTGAAGAAACCATCTATAAATCTATGTGAAGGTTGCTAAGTAGTTCGGGACTTGGATCCCAGCCGGGCTGCCTGCCCGCTGACTTGAAGCTCCAGGGTGGGCGGCCGGGATGCAGATTGGCAGCGGGGATGAAGGCGGCCGCCAGGGAGCTGTCCGGGGTCACCTCGTCGCCTGCATTCCGGCCGAAGGAGATGGCCTAGACCCCCGCCCGCAGGCCGCTCGTGAGGGGGACGGGGATGTGGGTTGGCGGACTCATGCCATTCACCGCCTCAGAAGAAATAGATTCAGTCTTGCTATATAAGAACGAAAAGCTTATTTGGATTCAAAATTATTGACCTTATGCGGAATATAGCTTAGGTATCTTATTTATCCGGACCTGCCGACATTGGTCATTTGAACATACTTCTTGTCGGGGAAGACACAATCAGTCAAAAAATAGCTCTGAGGATGCTCATTCACTTAGGCTACCATGCAGATGTAGCGTCCAATGGTTTTGAGGCTCTGTTATCCCTGAAGCGCCAGCATTATGATATTATTCTGATGGATATCCAGATGCTCGGATGGATGGCCTGGGGGCCACAAAGATTATCCGTGCTCGCTCTCTCCATCAGGAGGACGGCCATACATATAGTCCTGTACCAAACTATTTATACTCATAATTGCCATATTATTTAACAT
>CAZPUO010000209.1:0-4644 GCA_964589745.1 uncultured Methanotrichaceae archaeon | reverse complement strand
TGAGCTGTCAGTGATCTGGAACGTGCATCAGGATCTGGAAGAGCGACGTTCAGCGATAACGAAGATCCTGGAGGCTCTGCAGCGCACGCCGTAAGCTGCGGGAGAAGGCTGCTTAAGAGCCGTCCTTCCCGGGCCCGCTCGTGCGTGCAGGGGAGCATGGGCGCTAAAGCCAAAATGAGTTACACTCTGGCGAAAAGTGCATCAGAAACAGATATCGATTCTGTTTAATTGCGAATCGATAAACGGCTTCCCAAAAAAATCCGGAAGCCTACTCCACTGTCACGCACTTCGCCAGGTTCCTGGGCTTGTCGATGGGCAGACCGAGCTTGTTGGCTGTGTAATAGGCCAGAAGCTGCACAGCCACGGTACAGAGCACCGCCGAAAAGACAGGTCTCGTCTCAGGCAACTCAATCACAACATTTGCGACCTTGCCGATATCGGAGTCGCCTTCTGTGGCCAGGGCAATTACATCCGCGCCTCGAGCCCTAACTTCCTTTATGTTGGACTGGATCTTCCTGCCGCAGGTGGCCAAAGCGACTACGGGCGTGTTGTCGGTTATCAGGGCCAGCGGTCCGTGCTTTAGCTCGCCTCCGGCGTAGCCCTCCGAGGGGATGTAGGCGATCTCCTTCATCTTCAGAGCGCCCTCCAGCGAGATGGGATAAAGGTAATCTCTGCCAATGAAGAAGTAGCAGCCAGCGTCCGCGTAGCTCTCCGCGATCGCCCGAATCTCCTCCCGTTTCTCCAAAACCCTCTGCACGAGCCCAGGAAGCTTGGTGAGCTCAATTAGCATCTTCCTGGCCTGATCCGGGGTTAGGTGACCGCGTGCTCGGCCCAGGCGTATCGCCAGCAGAATGAGCGCCACGAGCTGGGAGGTGAAGGTCTTGGTCGCAGCCACTCCGATCTCCGGCCCGCAGCGAGTGTAAATCGCTGCGTTCACCAGCTCCGTTACTGTGCTGCCTACGACGTTGGTTATGGCCAGGCTATGCATACAACAGGTCTTGGCCTTCTTCAGGGCCATCAAGGTGTCAGCCGTCTCCCCGGACTGAGTTACGCCCAAAAGCAGCGTCTTGGGCCTGACCTGAAGGTGCTGGAACTCAGACGCCACCTCCACATCGACCGGCAGTCCCGCGGCCCGAGCGAAGAGGTAGCGGGCAAGCATGCCGGCATGATAAGATGTGCCGCAGGCGATGATGGTCACCCGCTCCAGACTCGTTATTTCTTCGTCACTCATGCCTAAGGGAAGCCTTACATCACCGTTTATCTCCGAGATCCGACCGGCAATGGTCTCTCGAATGGCCCGCGACTGCTCATGAATCTCTTTAAGCATGAAGTGCGGATAGCCTCCCCGCTCGGCAGCATCCGCATCCCAGGTGACACGCTCGACCTCTGCCACACGGGGCACGCCCGCCAGGTCCATCAGCTCGACCCGATCCTCATAGACACGGGCAATCTCGCCGTCCCTCATGCGGATCACATCTTTGGTGTAAGGAAGAAGCGCAGGCACATCGGATGCCACATAGGTTGCGCACTCTCCTTTGCCCAGCACTAGTGGGCTGTCTTTGCGGGCACAGACCAGGTATGGCGAGCTGGCTGCTAAGACAGCTATGGCATAAGAGCCTTCCACCCGCTCCAGGGCCTTGGAAACGGCCTGGAAGAGATCGCCTTTGTAGTAGAAGCTTATAAGATGCGCCAGAACCTCACTATCGGTCTCGGATTGGAACTCGTAGCCCATCTCCGTGAGAAGCTCTCTGAGATCCAGGTAATTCTCGATAATGCCGTTATGCACTATGGCGACTTCGCCTGAAGTGTGAGGATGCGCATTCCTGTCACTGGGCTTCCCGTGAGTAGCCCAGCGGGTGTGGCCTATGCCCATGCTCTCGCCAGGACAACCCAGGGCTGTGTAGATCTTCTCTAGATCGGCTATCCGGCCAGCCGATTTGATAACTTCGATCGTTCCATCGGACTTTACCGCTACGCCTGCAGAATCGTAACCCCGATACTCCAGCCGTTTCAGAGTGTCAAAGAGTATCGGCCCTGCCTTCTCATCACCGATGTACGCGACTATTCCGCACATCTCTAAATCACCCTGCTTTCTCTCTCTATCCAGCCATGAATTGCCGCTCCGGAGCCGATGCGTGCGCCCGTGCCCACGATCGTTCCCGGGCTCATTAGGACTCTGCTTCCAACGGTTACATCATCGGCCAGGATCGCACCAAACTCAGCTTTATAGAACTCATCCTCCACCTCGGTCACGGAAGGGCCCGTCTCAATGACCAGGTGGTCGCCCAGGATGCAGCTTGCGCCCAAGACTGAGTCGGAGATTATGGTTCCCGAGCCAATTCTGGCTCCGCCCATGATGATGCTGTTCCGAATCTCCGAGTGGGAGCCTATCCGGACTGAATCTCCCACCGAAGTTGATGGCAGAATGGTCGCATTGGGTCCTATATCGCAATTCTTGCCGAGGGATACCGGCCCTACCAGGTAAGAGCCGGAGCGGACGATGCTGCCCTCACCGATCTCCACAGGACCCCTAATCCTGGCGCCCTCTTCAACCTCACCAGAGATCACTGTATCCTTTATGCCCAAAGCAAGGCTATTGGCATTGAGGAGATCCCAGGCGAATATAGCATCAGCCCATATGCCATTGGTGATTTGGGGCACAATCTCCTTTCCGTCCTCTATCATCTGCGATATGGTTTGAGTAAGCTCGTAAGAGCCGCGCTCGGAGATGGGCGTTCTGGAAAGCTCTTCGAATATGGCAGGGCTGAATTTGTAGGCTCCAGTATTGAGAATTCCAGCGCAAGGCCTTCCAGGCTTCTCGATTATGGCTTTAACCCGCTGCTGCTCGACCTTCAGGACTCCGTAATCCCCTGTGTGCGGGCGGAGAGCAGCCAGAATTACGTTTTCCCCTTTCGCAAATACCAGCTCACTGATCGCCCTGGAGTCCAGGAGGTTGTCTCCGTTGACCACGAGAAACTCCTCATCCATGTATGACTCGGCCTTTCGCAAAGCATGAGCAGTTCCCAGAAGCTCATTTTGCTCGATATAGGTGATCTTTACGCCAAAATCAAGGCCGTCCTCGAAATGGTCCATCACCCTTTCTTTCTGGTATCCTACCACTACATAGAGATCTCGAACGCCATTTGCAGCCAACGCCAGGATAACATGCTCCATGAAGGGCTTGTTGCCCACAGGAAGCATAACCTTGGATCTGGTCTGGGTGAGTGGTCTGCATCTGCGGCCCTCTCCGGCCGCCAATATGACTGCCTTCAAATTCATCACAGCCAGGATAAATCAGATTGATATGTGGAGCAGAACTTGCTTTATATCTTTTCGGTCCATGATTCCGCAGTACAAGGCTCATAGGAAATATGAAACGAGCACCGATCGAAGAAGCCAAGCTTTTATAGGATCAGACAGCACAACCCTTGTGAGACACGCCAAAATGAAGATATTAGTAATACCAACCACAGATTGGATCAGGCACCCTGTGCCTAATCGGCTCAACTTCATTTTTGATATCCTGGCAGAAGAGCACGAGGTTTACGTCCTGCACTTTGGCCTGAAGAGGTTCAAGAACCTGGAGCCGAGGGAGACAAAATGCCGTCTCTTTGACGCTAGCTGGATGGAAACTGACGATCCCTCGCTCTATTATCTGCTGAACTTTCCCTATCATCTCTGGAAGATAAGAAGCGTGGTAAAAAGCAAGAGGATAGATGTCGTCCTCTCCGCCAACATTCTGCCTTCCTTTGCCGCCAACTTTGCAGGCACGCCTGTAGTCTTCGACTATCTTGATCATCTGGAGGAGTCTGCATCCATTTACTACCCAGGCTCGGTCTTTGGGCGATTGGTCAAAGGGACTGTCAGCTTCATCACCAAATACAATCTCCGCCACGCTCACTCGGCCATAACCGTCACCAATGAGCTTTCAGAGTTTCTCCGGAATCTGGGAGTAAAAGATATAACCGTAATTCCCAACGGCGTGGATACGAGGGTGCTCCGGCCCATGCCGATGGAGGAAGCCAAGAGATCCCTGGGCGTGAAAGGCAACGTCCTTGGCTACGTGGGCTCTCTAGAGCACTGGGTGGATCTGGAAACGGTTGTGCAGGCGCTGCCGAGGCTGGATGCCACGCTGCTCGTAGTTGGACCGGGGCTGTTCACGGACTATGGAAACCTGATAAAGAAGATGGCAGAGGAGCTGGGGGTAGCGGACAGGGTCATCTTCACAGGAGCCGTGAAGTACTCTGAGCTTTCCAGATATATCTCCGCCATGGACATCGGACTCAATCCTCTGAAGATGATGAAAAAGAACGAGTACGCAGCCGGCGGAAAGGTCTTCAACTATCTTTCCTGCGGGCGTCCCGTGCTCTCCAGTCGCACGATTTCCCTGGAGAGACTGCTCGGGGATAAGATATACTACTACGACGATGTCGGTAGCTTTGTTGAGGTGACGAAGATGATCCTGGCTAAAGAGATTGAGGAGCAGGTGTACAGGTCCATCGCAGAGGAGTATGATTGGCGTCTAATCTCGGTAAATTACGAAAAGATTCTGAAAAAAGCTGCGGAAGGGACGAGCTCAGCCTGACTTATCAAATAAGGATCTTCAAGCTATTAAAATGCAACCCGGAAGAATCAATATGAAGA
>CAZPUO010000208.1:0-4666 GCA_964589745.1 uncultured Methanotrichaceae archaeon | reverse complement strand
CATTGACCACTGCAGTAGCTAGCTCCTGGCTGTTCATGAGGAAGCTGCCGTCTCCAGCGATGTCGATGACCTCGCATTCCGGACAGCCCATCTTGGCACCGATGGCAGCAGGGAACCCGTATCCCATGGTGCCCAGGCCGCCGGATGAAATGAACTTGCGCGGGTCCTTGTGAACAAAGAACTGCGCCGCCCACATCTGATTCTGGCCAACCTCTGTAGTGATGATGGCCTCGGGTGCCAGCTCGCAGAGCTTCTCGATAACAAACTGGGGCTTGATGATGGTCATGTCCGGTATGTAGCGCAGAGGATGATCCTTCTTCCAGGATTCGATCTTCTCGCTCCAGGCGGAATGCGGTTTGGGGACGACCTCCTTGGCCAGCGCCGCCAGCGCATTACGGGCATCTCCCACCACAGGGATGTCCACGCGCACGTTCTTCCCTATCTCTGCTGGGTCCACGTCTATATGAACGATCTTGGCGTGGGGTGCGAAACTGGCGATCTTTCCTGTCACGCGGTCATCAAACCTGGCGCCCACGGCCAAAATCAAATCCGACTCCTGAATGGCGTAGTTGGCATACTTCGTGCCGTGCATTCCCAGCATTCCGAGCGACAGGGGATGATCCTCCGGGAAGCAACCCACACCCATGAGAGTAGTAGTAACCGGGGCATTGATCTTGGTTGCCAGCTCGAAGAGCTCGCGGTGAGCGTTCGCATACTTCACTCCGCCGCCAACATAGATCACAGGTCTCTCCGCGTCCATAAGCGCCTTGGCAGCCTTCTTGATCTGCATTTCGTGCGCCTTGAAGGAGGGATGATAGCCCGGCAGATTCACCTCAGGCCAGGTGAACTCCACCTCCTCCACGGTCACATCTCTGGGCAGATCGATAAGCACCGGCCCGGGGCGGCCTGAGTTAGCGATGTAGAAAGCTTCCCGGATGACACGGGATATGTCTTTGGCGCTGCGCAGGAGGTAGTTGTGCTTGGTTATGGGCAGAGTGATTCCAGTTATGTCGGCCTCCTGGAAGGCATCTTTCCCTATCAGCCAGGTGTTAACCTGCCCGGTGATGGCCACCATGGGCACTGAGTCCATGTAGGCGTTGGCAATGCCGGTGACCAGGTTCGTAGCCCCAGGCCCAGAGGTAGCGATGCAGACCCCGACCTTGCCCGTGGCTCTGGCATAGCCATCGGCCATATGCGCTGCCCCTTGCTCATGGCGCACCAAGATGTGGCGGAGGTCCGATTGATAGATGGCATCATAGAGAGGCAGCAGTACTCCGCCCGGCAGCCCGAATACGACGTCTACGCCCTCTCTCTTCAGGCTTTCCAGCAGCACCTGGGCCCCGGTCATCTTAGCTTTCGGCACGCCACCTCTCCTCCTCTTCCAGCCGCATCAGCCGGTTGATGCCCTCCAGCACGGCTTCGACTGATGCCATGATTATGTCAGCGCCTGCTCCACGAGCAGTTATCTTCCTATCTGCCATTGCCATCGTCACCCAAACCTCAACTAGCGCATTTGTTCCGCCTGTTATGGCGTCTACATGATACTCCTCAAGGCGTACATCCGCTACCCCGGATATCGCCCGTCTTATGGCATTTATAGCCGCATCCACCGGCCCGACACCGGTTCCAGCTTCCAGCTTCTCCGAGCCGCCAAGCAGGATCTTTACCGAGGCCGTCGGCGTGACGGTATTGCCAGCGACCACTGTCAGTTCCTCCAGTTTAACCTTCGGCTCCATCTGAATAGAGAGGACAGTGTCCGCTATGGTCTGCAGATCCGCATCCGAGACACGCTTTCCCTTGTCTCCCAGCTCCTTTACCCGTGAGACTATCTGGACCAGCTGGTCTTCCGTTACGCTTATGCCGAACTCGCGCAGCGCCAGCTCGACTGAGGAACCGCCAGCATGTTTACCCAGTACGATGCGCCTCTTTCTACCCACAATCTCAGGCTGTATCGGTTCGTAGGTCTTGGTGTCGGCCAGGAGGCCGTGCACATGGATGCCTGCTTCATGCGTGAAGGCATTTTCGCCCACGATGGCCTTGTTGGGAGCGAGAGGAAGCCCGGTCATTCGGGAGACCAGGCGGGAGAGCTGGTAGATGTCCGGACACTTGATGCCCGTCTTGATCCTGTAAAGTGACTCCAGGGTCATGACCACCTCCTCCAGACTGGCGTTCCCGGCTCGCTCCCCTATGCCGTTCACGGTCACGTGCGCCTGCGACGCTCCGGCGCGAAGCGCCGAAACGGTATTGGCCGTGGCCATGCCGAAATCGTTGTGGCAGTGGATGCTGATTGGCGCGCCCAGGTTGCAGAGCGAGCGGAAGATCTCATAGGTAATCTCTGGAACCAGCACGCCAACAGTATCGCAGAAGGCCAGCCTATCGGCACCCGCCTCGATGCCTGCAGTGTAGAGACTGACCAGATAATCGTGATCTGCACGGCTAGCATCCTCTCCGCTCAGCTCCACGACCAAGCCGTGATCTTTGGCGTATTCCGTTACCTCGACGGCCTTGCGTATCACAGACTTTCGGTCCGACCTGAGCTTTCGCTCGATATGAAGATCCGATACTGGTACAACAAGATGAACGGAGTCCACATCGCAACCCAGAGCTATGTCTACGTCCGCGGTCAGAGCCCGAACGTAACTGCAGATCTCAGCTGAGAGGCCCGAGGCTGCTATTGCCTTTATGGATTGACGCTCTCCCTCGGAGGTCATGGCGGAGCCAGCCTCAATCACCTGCACTCCCAGGGCATCGAGCCCCTGGGCAATGGCGAGCTTCTCATCAAGGGTCAAAGAGACCCCAGGCGTCTGCTCTCCGTCACGCAGGGTAGTGTCAAGAAATTTGACTTTACCGGATAAAGCGATCCCACGCATTCATATTCAATCACCCTCGGCCAACAGGCCGGTTCTGGCTTTTTGATCTTTAATGATTGATAAAGCTGACGACGTGCGAGTTCAGGCTGAACTGCCCGATCCATGGTGAATGTCATGTTTTGCGCAAAGGAGGATGTTTTCCGCTATGAAGTGCGGCCCGAATCTCGACAGGCAGAGAGATCCTTCGTCGAATGACGTTCCAAGGGGAAACTATAAAGCCGTTAAAGGCCGAGCACCCGTGATGGTGGAGGTTTAGGAAAGATGAAGTACAAGATACTGCTGCTTTTTACGGCCATGCTATTCTGCATGACAGCTTTGCTTTACACTCTCTCTTCCACGGCATTTGCAGGGCAAGGGTGCGGCACCAACTGGATGGGCGACACGACTGGCGATACAGACTTTTATGTAAGCAAAAACCAGAATTTGGGGGCGTCATCTGACATGGTTTCAGCCTCCGCAACAGCAAAGCCTGCTCTAGCCCTGGGCTCGACCGCGACCAAGGCCAGCCAGCTGGCCTCGATCCAGAGCCTGAACCCGGATAAAGCCAGCCCGCAAGCGCCAGGAACCGCCATAGTCTGGACGGCCGTGGCAGCCAACTCAGGCACTGGGCAATTGCTTTACGATTTCCTGAAGAAAGAACCTTCAACGGGCGGCCAGCTGATGGACGAGACTGGCTGGATCGCTGAAAACACCTGGACTTGGAATGCCACAGATGTAGATGTGGGGGAAAACCAGGTAGAGGTACGGGTAAAGCACTCCGGCTCACAAAACCCAGAGGACAGCAAGGTGGTAAGCTACATTATTGCTGCAGCATCTGCAGGCAGCGAACCGGCGGCAGTTGATAACAGTGCAACGGCGGCGGACGCCGATCTTCATCCGATAACAGATACCGCAGATATCGAGAGCGCCAAGCCGAGACTTGCACCAGATGAGAAGCGCTCGATAGTGGAGCAGAATGACGATATCTCAGGGCCGAACATGAAAATGCCCGATACGAAACCGAAGCCGCCAGCTCAAACGGACGGTACAGTCACCCAGGTAGATGAAGCTGCCAAGGTCATTACCGAGGAACCGTCTGAGTCCGGGGTCATGCAAGTTGACGGCAAATGGAACGTTAGGCTGAATAACGCTGGCAGCTCTATGGATCTGATCCTTGTCCAAGCAGGAAAAAGCGTCACAGGCATGGGCAACCTCAATGAACAAAACAAGAAGCTCCCTCTCATCCTCACTGGTACCGTATCTACCAATTCCATGACTCTTGATGTGAAGACTGTAGTGAACAAATATGACAACACGATAGACAAGCGCTTCAACATCGATCTGGTCAAGGTCGACAGGGTCATCTCTGGCAGCTACGAGTTATACTCAGGCGAGGATTTGACAGGAAAGGGTAATGCCACAGCAAGCAGATTTGGGGGATAGCTCTAGATCTGCTTTGCCTCCGCCAATTTGGGAGAATTCCAGAACAAAACCACAAAGAACCACAAAGCAAGCATCAGAACAAATAACAATCCCAAGAATAACAACCCAAGAAAGGGCATCAATCCACCTTTAAATGCACTGGAGGCCGACTCTTGAAGACGTTGATAATATTATGCGCTGTATTGATGGTGGCCATGCTCGCCTACCAGGCGTCGGCCGGATGCGGGCGCTGGGTAATTCGGGATAATACCGATTACCTGGAGGACCCGGTCTTTGACGAGGCCGTGGCGTCCTCCACCGGGCCCAACGCCACCGTTAGCACCGAAGGCTCATCCAACCTGAATGAAGCGAAGAATAACGAGAAGGCGACAGAC
>CAZPUO010000207.1:0-4777 GCA_964589745.1 uncultured Methanotrichaceae archaeon | reverse complement strand
TCTTTACTTGATCGACACCTCCAGCGAAGCCAATGATCCCTGGAACCGCTGCATATCCGATCGGCTATACACTGGAGACCTGGAACAGCGTCTGCGCCAGGAGATCGTGCTGGGGATCGGAGGCATTCGGATTCTGCAGGCCTTGGGGGTGAGATGCACCGCCCTGCATCTCAACGAGGGTCACCCTGCCTTCGCTGTTCTGGAAAGGATTCGTGAGAAGGTAGAGGGCGGAATGAATTACCGCGATGCTTTCGAGGATGTCAGGAACACCACGGTCTTTACCACGCACACCCCAGTACCCGCAGGCCATGACGTTTTTTCCTTCCAGCTCATGGACAAGTACTTCGGCTCCTACCTCCCTGCGGCTGATCTTTCCCGGGATGAGTTCTTTCGCCTGGGCATGAACCCAAAGGGTGTCAGCGGTTTCAACATGACTGCCTTTGCCCTGAGGTGCGCCGCCCATAGCAACGCTGTGAGCAAAAAGCACGGGGAGGTCACCCGCAAAATGTGGAATCAGCTCTGGCCCGACCTGGCCGAAGAGAAAGTTCCGATCGAATATGTCACCAACGGTGTGCATGTGCCCTCCTGGATCGACCGAAGGTTGGGTGATGTGATCTTCAACCGCTACCTGGGGCGAAATTGGCTGGAGGAGCAAGACCAGAGCCGCATCTGGGAGCTGATCGATGAGATTCCGGACGAGGTTCTCTGGAAGCATCATCATGCCATGAAGAGCATGCTCATAGCCAAGATTCGAGAACGGGCAAGGGAAAAGTGGATGAACTCCAGTGCCGACCCTCGCCTGGTCATGGCCTCAGGCGTGCTCCTGGATCCTGCGGCACTGACATTAGGGTTCGCCCGCAGGTTTGCCTCCTACAAGCGACCCACGCTTCTTTTGAGCGATGCGGCACGACTCCGAAAGATAGTGAATGACCCCTGGAGGCCGGTGCAGATCATTTTCGCGGGAAAGGCTCATCAGGATGATCAGCAGAGCAAGCTGCTCTTGCAGCAGGTCTTCAATGCCGCCAAGGATCAGGTTTTCGGGGGCAGGATCGCTTTTGTGGAGGATTATGATGAGCTTCTGGCGCAGTACCTGGTGCACGGCGTGGATGTCTGGGTGAATAATCCGCTGCCTCCCAATGAGGCCAGCGGAACGAGCGGAATGAAGGCGACGCTAAACGGCGTCCCTCAGCTCTCCATTTTGGACGGCTGGTGGATAGAAGGGTACAACGGCAAGAACGGCTGGGCATTCTCCGGAGCCGAAGGCGAGGACAGGGACGCAAAAGACGCCGCCGCGATCTACGATCTTTTGGAGAAAGAGATCGTTCCCCTCTATTACAATGTGGATGCGGAGGGCATCTCCCACGGCTGGGTGCAGGTGATGAAGGAGACCATCAAGATGACAGGACCAAACTTTTCTGCTCGCAGGATGGCCAAGGAATACACAGAGAGGTTCTACCACAAGGCGATTGATGCCTCTCTGAAGGCTGGGTATAGGATGGCCCAGAGGGGACCAAAGGTAGATTTATTTAGAGGAATTTAATTAAATATAAATAATATTTTTATTCAAGCTTTTTTGTTGCTTCCATTTCCTCTTGCTCTTTCGGCTCTTCCTTTACCCTTCCCGTGCGCTTCCATAGGAAGTATCCTGCCAGGCAGACCACCACGCCACCCAGCTCCAGGACGATGACGGTTTTGCTGTAAACGTGGGCCAGAAGGAGCAGGTCCCAGGCAGAAATGATAGCAGCAAGGCCGATTATTATCAGCAAAGCGGCTGCCAGCTTATAAATCACGTTCTTGCTGTCGATCATGTTTTGTCCTGAAGAGAGTAAAGGTTGGCTAGGATATAAGTATCTTGGCCCCAGAGAACGTTGAAAGAAGAACCTCGTTCAGAGTTTTGAAGCCTAAGCCTCTTTTGTCAATCTCTCGTATATCTTCTCCACCACCGGCATCGGCGAAACCGCGTTCATCTGCAGACCAAGCTCGTCGGGTCCCAAGCCGAGGGCGATACCCACCAACTGCGTAACATACATAACGGGAATTCCGATCTTCTCCTTATGCTTCTGCTCCAGAGCCTTCTGCTTGGCGTCGAGCATGAGGTGGCAAAGAGGGCACACTGTTACTATTACCTCCGCTCCGGCCTTCTTGGCCTCCTTCAAGATCAGGAAGGCGATGTCATCCGCTGCTTTTTCTTGCGGCATGAAGATGGGGCCACCGCAGCAGAAGGTCTTGAGCCGGAAATCCAGGGGCTCGGCAGCAAGGGTTTTTATCAGCTTTTCCAGGATGGTGGGAAACTCCGGCTGGTCGATTCCGCCCTTGGGTCTAGTGAGGAGGCAGCCATAGTAGGGAGCGACTTTCAGGTCCTTCAGAGGCACCTTGATCAGCTCATCGTTCTTTTCCAGGACTTCCAGAATTACATCCAAAGCGTGCCGAATTTTGGCGCCGCTGTACTTTTTGGTCAGGACGGCGTTCACCTTGGCCCGGACCTCCGGGTCTTCCATTGCCAGGGAAGCACTCCTCAGGTTGCTGTAGCAGATGGAGCAGGAGGTCATGATGGGCAGGTCGGTTTGGGCCATGTTGCGAGCGGCCAGGCCAATGCTGACAAGCTCATTTGGCACGTGGGTTGCTCCGCAGCAGTTCCAGTCCTCCAGCTCTTGCAGTGCAATGCCCAGGGCCGCACACACCGCACGCGTCGAGACGTCCATCTCCTTTCCGGTCGATCGGGAGACGCATCCCGGATAATAGGCCAGCTTCATCCTTCGCTCATCCTTTGCATAGCTCTTCCATGATCCTCTTTACCTCTTCTCTCCCCTTGATCTTCTCCACTCCGAGGTTGATCTTTCCTTTGGGCACCAGCTCCAGGCCCATCTCCAGGGACTGCAGCGCTCCTTGGGGAAAGACGAGCAGGAACTCGCCAGAGAGAGGGGTTTCGGCGATTCTTCCAAAGTCCTTGATCTGCTTTTGGAAAAGCTCCTCGTAGGCCTGATCCTTGCCCTTGACCTTCTCTTGCTCGGCAAGCTCCTTTAGTGCCGCCACCACTGCCTTGGGCCGGATGCCGCGAGGACAGCGAACGGTGCAGAGCTGGCAGGAGGTGCACAGCCAGATGGTCTCGTTCCTGAGAGCCTCCTCCTTCTTGCCTTCCAGGCAGAGCTTGACCAGCCGGCGGATGCTGGGATTCATGAGATGCGCAGTGGGACAACTGGCTGAACAAGTACCGCACTGGATGCAGGTAAGAACCTCCTGCCCGGCCAGCCGTAGCACCTCGCCCTTAAAATTTTCGTTCGCTGCCACTCACTTTGCCTCCGCCTTTGCAGCGGCCTCATCCTTCTTCGCTTCTTGCTTTCTCAGCCGCTCCACTATCTTCTCGCTCGCCTTCTCCGGAGCTTCGCGCTCCATGATCTGCCTAACCTTCGGTTTCTTGAGCAGGCGCCCCAGAGGCCGCAGCGCCTCGTCCACTCTCCTGAGAAGTTCAGGATTAATCTCTGGCTTTTCAGGCGCAGTCGGGGGAGGCCTCTCGACGGCTGGCGGGACTAGGGCTTTGCTCACGTCCGGAAGCTTTCGCTCCCCTGTCTTTATGGCCGAGATGGCCTCCTTCCACTCCTCAGCCCAGGGGGTTTCCTTCACTTCGGTGGTCCGAACGCCGGATCTCTGCACATCGATGGCCGATACAGGACAGGCCTGGGCGCAGGCTCCGCAAAATATGCACTGCTCCTTCACTGGAGCGGCTTTGCCCCTCTCATCCACGTACCAGCACTTGGCAGGGCAGACGTTGAAGCATGCCTGGCAGCCCAGGGGGTCACACTTCGCAAGGTTCTTTTCGATGAGCTTGATCTCGCCCTCGAAGGGCTTCTTTACTGCAATGGCCTCGTAGGGGCAGACTAAAGCACATCGGCCGCAGCCGATACAGAGGTCTTTATCGATCTCTATCTTCCCCTCGAACTTCAGCTCGGCCTCAATGGGCTCACCCTCGACCTTTATCGCATCCTCGGGGCAGAGTGGAACGCACAGGCCACAGTAGTCGCAAAGCTCCTCGTCCACGAGCAGCTGTTCATAAGGCACCAGATCTTTGGGCCCTTTCTCCTTCTCGCCTTTTTCCACCAGCAGGAAGGCCGGGCAGAAGCGAGCGCACCGGCCGCAGAGGTTGCACTTATCTTTGTCGATGGTGATCTTGCCTTCGATCCCCTTGCGCAGCGGCCCGAAATCCCCGCGGGTCTTGTTGAAGGCGACTTTGATAGCGCCGGTGGGGCAGACGGGCTCGCAGAGGATGCAAGGAAGACATTTTTCATTTGCTTTTGCCTCTGCCACCAGCTTTGGATACTGCTCTAGCTTTCTGAAATCTTTGATCTTGTCTGTCATGTCTCTGCTGAGGCCTTCTTGGCGGTCTCAGTGTCTTTGGGTTTTTCTTCAACGGTCATCTTAAAAGCTCTCGTGGGACAGAAGTTCACGCACATCCCGCAGAAGACGCATGAATCCAGGTCGATCAGCACGGGTGGTGCATCCAGTCCCTTGGCGATCTCCTGCAGCGGCCCCTCCTGCAGTGCTTTCTTGGGACAGAGGTCCACGCAGATAGAGCAGCCAGCGCATTTCTTGTAATCATAATCCAGGACTTTCTCCGTCCCCTTGGTCTTTTGTCTGCAGCGGATGATAGAGTCCTCCACCTCCATCTCCTTCTCGATATCCATCATGGGCCTGCCCCTTCCGCAGTCTTCTCTGTCCCCTCTCCGGCTTCAACTTTCGTCTTCTCAAGCTCCGTTCCGATGGGGCCCATGGCCTTCAGCTC
>CAZPUO010000206.1:0-4813 GCA_964589745.1 uncultured Methanotrichaceae archaeon | reverse complement strand
TAATTTTTCTGATGAATGCATTCAGAGTAAATCTGAGCGGGAGCTAAACACATACTGTAGATGTGGCATTATCAATTTAAAACCTTGGAGCTAGTGCATAGGGCTTAAAGGGCCAGGGACGCCAGGCCGTAGTAGCCGCGAGCGGGGGCGCGGGCGCTGGAACCAGGCTGCAGCCTGCCAACCTCACCGAGAATTTCAAAAGTTCTTGTCAAACAGATTCTACTTTTACTCGCTGCAAGATCCACTCCTACGGCAGGTCCGCCATCGAAGGCTCCAGTCTCTTCTCGCATTCGTGAACTGCTCGACTGCAGGCATTGCGGTCAGCCGCAAGGCTAATCCCTCCGCAAGTTCTCTCATTTTATACGAAGGTTGATAAAAGCAATGAGCTTACATAGCGGCGGCATTCTGCTCTTCAGGTTCAAAAACAACAACCTAGAAGTGATGCTCGTCCACCCGGGCGGGCCTTTCTGGGCGAGGAAGGACGAGGGCGCATGGTCGATTCCGAAAGGGCTTTTTGAAGAGAACGAAAGCCCGCTGAATGCGGCCAAAAGAGAGTTCAGGGAGGAGACCGGCTTCGAGGTTGAAGGGGAATTCATCGGCTTGGGAGAGCTGCGGCTGCCGAGCCGAAAGATGGTGCATGCCTGGGCCCTGGAAAAGGACCTGGATGAGACCAAGGTCGCAAGCAACACATTTTCCCTGGAGTGGCCAAAGAAATCAGGGATCGTTAGACAATATCCAGAGATAGATAAAGCAGGCTGGTTTGACATAGACCGGGCAAAGAGGAAAATACAGAAGGGGCAGGCTGGTTTTCTCGATAGGCTCATGGAAGCTATCGATTATGCGCCCAAAAAAGAAGGCGACCAAGGCCCAAATGAAGAGAAAGGGGATGGACCAGAGGAAGACCGGCAGGCATTAGAGGTGCGAAAGAAACATCTTAGCGAAGAACTCAAAGGCAAAGATGAGAAGGGCCGCAAGGATTCTTCAAGCCAGCGATCGCTGACCGGATGGCTTGACTAATTTGGCGGCGAATGCGGTATGACCCTCCGTCTAGGAAAAAATAGAAAATTGTTTATCTCTTGCTATGGATAATATTTAACATGATTCGCCCTTTTACCATCCACATTCCCCAATCGATCCTCGATGACCTGTCTTCGCGTCTCGCCCATACCCGCTGGCCCGATGAGGTCTTCGGTGCTGGCTGGGACTACGGCTCCAACCTGGCCTATATGAAGGAACTGCTCGAATACTGGCGAGATGGATTTGATTGGCGGGCACAGGAGAGGGCACTTAACCGGTTCGCCCACTTCCGCGCAAAGATCGATGGACTGGGCATCCATTTCATCCACGAGCGAGGGAAAGGCAAGAGCCCCATGCCCCTCATTCTCCTGCACGGCTGGCCCAGCTCTTTCTTGCAGATGTTGAAAATCATTCCCCTCCTGACCGATCCCGCAAGCCACGGCGGTAAGACGTCGGATTCCTTCGATGTCATCGTTCCATCGCTGCCTGGCTACGGGTTCTCCGATCGGCCGAAGGAAAAAAGCATGACAGTCTCTCGTATTGCCGGCCTCTTTGATAAGCTGATGACCGAAGAGCTGGGCTACAAACGCTACGCCGTGCGGGGCAGCGACATTGGTGCTGGTGTGGCCATTCAGCTCGCACTTGCCCATCCGGATTCGGTTGCAGGCATCCATCTGAGCGGCACGAATCCGCGTATCGCTTACGTTCCTTCAGACCTGTCGCCCGCGGAGGAGCAGTTCCTCAAGGATGCCGAGAACTGGCGGAACACGGAGTCTGGCTACGCAATGATACAATCGACCAATCCACAAACGCTATCCTATGGCCTGAACGATTCTCCTGCAGGCCTGGCGGCATGGATCGTAGAGAAGTTCCGGGTGTGGAGCGATTGCGATGGTAATGTGGAGAAGCGTTTCACCAAAGACGAATTGTTAACCAACCTGACCATCTACTGGGCCACTGAGACCATCAACTCATCGATCAGGCTCTACTATGAATCCGCCCATGATCAAGCGACGGGCTGGGGTCGGGTGGAAGTTCCTGTGGCGATGGCGATGCTTCCCAAGGACTTGTTCCCCACGCCGCGCGAGTGGGCTAATCGCTGGGTCAACCTCGTTCGCTGGACATTGATGCCCCGAGGCGGCCACTTCGGGGAATGGGAGGAGCCGGAGCTGCTGGCGGAAGACATCCGCGCCTTCTTTTGCGAGATAAGGTAAAGAGGATGGAAGGCATCCCTCAGAATGAGTATGTGCGAACGAAGTATGAAAATCGATACGCCCATGCATGAGCCACATCAATAAGCTCATTTTTGGTCAACTTGATGTAATATGTCATGCAATAAATAAGAGTAAAATCTGAGGTTTTGAAAATGGAGAGCAACATTCAAAAAGCTACCTTCGGAGCTGGCTGCTTCTGGGGTGTAGAGGCAGCCTTCCGGCAAGGGTCAGGTGTAGTCTCAACCTCCGTGGGCTATATGAGAGGAACACTCGCAAACCCAACCTATGAAGATGTCTGCACCGACAGAACAGGACACGTCGAGGTGGTGGAAGTTCTTTATGACCCTTCCCTGGTATCCTATGAGGAGCTGCTGGAGGTGTTCTGGAAGATCCACGACCCCACGACGTTAAACCGGCAAGGCCCTGACTACGGGACCCAGTACCGTTCCGTCATATTCTATCACAATCCAGAGCAGGAGGCTGCTGCCAAGGCATCAAAGGAAAGGCTGCAGCAATCGGGTCAGTACAAGAGCGATATCGTAACCAAGATCGAGCCCGCTGCCCGGTTCTGGAGAGCGGAGGAATATCACCAGCAGTACTTCGAGAAGACGGGCAGAAGGGGCTGCAGAATAAGATAAAGGCGAATAGTGGATTCGTCCCAGTCCCACACCTTAAGCCTGTTCCTTGGCTCTGCTCTGGAACTCCTGCTGCACATCACAACCCAGCCTGCCTATGGCATCGGAGCGGCACTGTCGACAATGCCTCATCTGCTTGATGATCTTGCCCAGCTCCTCCTGGAGCTTCCGCTTCTCCTCAGGCGACGGCGGCTTGATGTGTGCAAACTTGTACTGAGGGATGAGGGGCATGACGTTGTGGATAAAGACACCCATGGACTTGATCTTGCGAGCGATATCGAATACGTGCTTGTCGTTTATCCCCGGAATTAGAACGGTGTTGACCTTCACGATCTTCTTAAGCTTCAAGGCCTCTTTGATGCCCTTGAGCTGATGATCAAGCAAAAGCGTAGCAGCCTCCAGCCCCTCATACTTCTTGCCTTCATAAATGACGTAATCGTAGATCTGCTGGCCTATTTCAGGATCTATGGCGTTCATGGTTACGGTTATGTTGCACACGCCCAGTTTGTCCAGCTCCTGTATTTTGTCCGGCAAGAGTAAGCCGTTGGTGCTGATGCAGAGGATGAGGTTTGGATACTTTTCTCCAACCAGGCGAAGCGTCTCGAAGGTCTCCTCGTTAGCCAGGGGCTCGCCAGGACCTGCTACCGCAACCACCTTGATGTAGTGATACTTCTCAATCACCTGATCTACGCGAGCAAGGGCCTCCTGGGGCTTGAGGACCTGGGAGGTCACACCGGGCCGGGACTCGTTAACGCAATCGAAGGACCGGACACAGTATTTGCACTGGATGTTGCACTTTGGGGCCACGGGCAGATGCATCCTGCCGAAGGCATGGCAGGCCGCCTCGCTGAAACACGGATGCTCCTGAATCCTTCTGAGCTGCTCCGGGTCGTAAGGAACCTCCCTCCCGCCGACATTGGCAACGGGAAAAGTCTCTTCGCTCATGATTTAAAACTCCACGACTGTCCGTCTGGGATATGATCTCAGGATATCTAAAAGACTTGCGTTTCCTGCCAGGCCAGGTCTCAATCAAATTGCGACCCAAGACAAAGATACTTATCGGATGTCCTTCTTAGCTCTCGGCTATGCCTGAGAAGGATAAGCTGGTGATATGGCCCATTTACTTCGACGCGGCCCGCTCCCGGAGCCAGGGGAGGATGGTCCCCTTACAGGACGCCGTTCATGAGCCCACATTGGATAGCGTGATCTCCGCCGCAACAAGATCCGGCCTCAAGCCGGAGATTGAGCGCGAGAAGAGGCACCCCAAGACCTGGCATATGGCAGAGGCCGCGGGAAGGATCCTGGTTCCCAAGAGCGGCCCCAAGTCCGAGGTTTTGAAGCGGATAGCCGTTCTTCTAAAGGCAAAGGCAGGAAAAGGAGACAAGAAGCGCGTGGGAGTGCCAAAAAGAGCTCCTTGAGTAATCTGACAATTCTGTCAAGCTGAAGAGATTTGCATTGAGCCGCGAGCACCCCTCGGCTTCAGCCATTTTCGATACAGGCTCTAATGAACCATTTCCGCAGCTTTGAATCTTTGAGCTTGGTTATGATAATGATATTGTGCCACCAGGGTATTTGTCCAGCAAGCTGCTGGATAATTTCTTCTTTCGGATTAGCCTCATCGAAAGCTTGCAGGTAACGCAAGTTGGCCGGTAATAACAGGCCCCTCGCGTATGAAAATTCATGGCGCAGCAAAAGACGTAGCCAAGCAGTTGGAAAAGACATCCGAGTGAGATGGACTTTGGAAAAAAGGAGGGTGATATCCCACTCATCCAATGAGCGGGATGGCGTCCACGGACTCGGGGTTGGCCAGGGCGGAGATGTCTCCCACGGGGTTGCCCAGGGCCTTGGCCTTGATGACGCGGCGCATGATCTTGCCGCTCCTCGTCTTGGGCACATCGTTCACGAAGTAGACGTCCTCCGGATAAGCGACAGTTCCCAGGACTGTGC
>CAZPUO010000205.1:0-4844 GCA_964589745.1 uncultured Methanotrichaceae archaeon | reverse complement strand
TAATTGGAAAAACCACTTTCAATACTCAAATTGGATGGAACTGCTGGGTGGGTGATATTCAGAGCGAAGGTGAGCACACTCTTAATGCCAAATGGAACGGAATTGCGCGATTCCGCCCACCGCACGAAGGATCGGCCACCGTGAATATTGCAGGTACAACCACTCAGTTCATCAACATTGTGACCCATAAGGTCTGAGCTGATAAAATATCTGATCCAGAAAGTAAATCATGAAGCTAATGTGCTAGGGTAGAATCTCAGTTCTGGGGAGAGCGTCATCACTTTCTCCAAAGAGTCCAACCTCCCAGCAAAATCACGATAAACAGTCGGAAGTGATCAAGGGGATGCCATATGAATATCCTCTGGTGCCAGATCAAATCCGGAAGACGCGAGGGGTTCGAGTCCTTTGCTATTCGAGTCCCTTGCTATTACTATTACGGTGATTACGAGTGTCAATCGTATCCTGGGAAATACTCAGTTATTATCTGCTCATCCGGAACCTTTATGTCTTTTAGCAAAGCCTGCATTGCATCTACCATTTTTCGCGGGCCGCTGGAATAGATTGCTCTATCCATGTAATCGGGCATGTACATCTTGATCATCTCTGCGTTAATCCGCCCGGTCACACCCGTCCAAGCTGGATTCGCATGCGTCACAGTGTTCACGACCTTCAATTTCGGGTTTTGTTTTTGCATCTCCTCGAACTCCTCTCTGAAGGCGATGTCGTCTTCGCGACTGTTGGAGTAAAGCAGAATTATGTCGGTCTCAAGGTTTTTATCGGTCGAATACCTGATCATGCTGCGCAGAGGCGTTATACCTATGCCTCCTGAAAGCATGCCGACCTTTTTATGTTCCTTGTGGAAAACGAAATCGCCATAAGGCCCGTCCAATCGTACTTTGTCTCCAATTTTTAGGGCTGCCAGAGCGTTAGCAAACTCGTGGCCGGTCAGCCTTTTTGTGATCTCCAAAAAGTTCTCTGTCGGACTGCTAGAGATTGTGAAGTGCTTGGTCATCTGGTCGGCTGCCTTGCCAAGAGTGATGAACATATATTGACCTGCAAGGTAATCGAATCCTTGAGGCCTTCTGAATCTTATGCTTTTTATATCAGGCGTCCTCTGGACGGTCTCAATTACATCGATCTCAAAAGGCATTCGATCCTCAATGTAAATTAATAATTATATGAATATGATGGTTACGAAAAGCTTGTTCCCTCATGCCTCTGCCATTATTTAACCAAAAAGATCGATAATCCCCTGAAGGATCTTCAATCCCTTCTTTTGGTAATATCTCTGATGCGATATCTGATATGAACATGTTCTCACAATGTGGTATATTTTGAAAATACTATTTGCCCTTCTTAGGTTGAGCGGGATTGCCATCCTGCATTGCTTCGCCCTTGATACAGAAATATCCTATCTTTAGGTCATATTCTTTGAAATTCTGACAGTCTCCGCAGATGCAGCCCACCTGTTCTAATTTACAGTTTGCAAATCCTATTGAACAATAGATCTTTTCATCTTTTTCTTTTGGACAGGAGCTGGATTTGTAAGTTGGGCAGCCAGGGCATAAACACCTGCTGGTATTCTTTTCATTCAATACAACAAGGGGGCTTTTCTGTGGCCTTTGCGGCAATTTCGTCATTATCTAAATCTCCGATGACGCCAAATTACATCTAATATTAATCTGCATAGTTCATAAATCTGACGTAACGTATATTATCCCTATCATCTGACTCGTTTCCCTCCGCGCAGAATTATAAAATACGTGCGTATCCTGCATCCTTCAATCATGTAATGGAAAGGGGTCTCGACCGCATGCCAAAAATATATCAAGTGTGGAAAGATAAATATAATACAGGTGGTCGGAATGGGGAAGACAACCAAGTATAGCGCTTCGAACCTGCTGCCCGAACTAAAGCTGGATTCAAAAAGATGGAACGCCATCCCCAGAGAGGAGGTCATAATATCGACCGTGAGGTCTATCGGGGCGAGAGGAATAAGAGTCCTGCGAGTCCAGGACGGCTCTCAAGCTCTGGCCAAGATCAAAGAAATCATTCCTTCTGGTGCGGAGGTCATGAATGGATCCTCCACTACGCTTATTGAGATCGGCTACCAAGAATTGCTGGACAGCGGCCGGCACGATTGGAAAGATCTCCACAGGATGGTGATCTCTGAGAATGATGCAAAAAAGAGAAACGAAATCAGACGGAAGTCCGTATCTGCCGATTACTTCCTATCTGGAGTGAATGCCGTAGCCATGACCGGCGAGCTGGTATCATGCGATGCCAGCGGCAGCCGTGTGGGCGCCTGGCCCTTCGCAGCTCATAATCTGATTCTAGTGGCAGGGGTGAATAAGATAGTCCCTACTGTGCAAGAGGCCCTGAAAAGGATCGAGGAGTACGCCTATCCTCTTGAGGATGCGCGCTCCAAGAGCGTCAACGGAATACCCAGCCAGATTGGCAAGTGCGTCATCCTGGCTAACGAAAGACAATCTGGTCGCATAACCCTCATACTCGTGAATGATTGCCTTGGGTATTGAATTCTGACCAAGGAAACCTAGAAATCTACAAAGTAATTTACAGGGATTCACTTTGCCCAGCTATAACCTCCTTTCCCCTGACACCCTGCATGCTCGCGCCCGAAAGGCTCTATCCTGCCTGGAGTCGTGCCGGATCTGCCCTCGCCACTGCTGCGTCAACCGCCTCCGAGACGAGCGCGGCTTCTGCCGAGTTGGCCGATTGGCGAGGGTAGCCAGCTACACGCCTCACTTCGGCGAGGAGGCTCCCCTGGTTGGCCGCGGCGGTTCTGGCACCATCTTCTTCGCAGGCTGCAACCTTTCCTGTGTCTTCTGCCAGAACTACGACATCAGCCAGATGGACCAGGGCCAGGATGTTTCGGATGAAGTTCTGGCAAGAATGATGCTGCAGCTGCAGGATTCAGGTTGTCACAACATAAACTTCGTGACCCCGACGCACGTCGTTCCCCAGATCCTGGGGGCGCTGGTGCTGGCCAGGGAGGCGGGCTTGAGCCTCCCTTTGGTCTACAACAGCGGCGGTTACGACTCGGTGGAGACGCTCAGGCTTTTGGACGGAATCTTCGACATCTACATGCCTGACATGAAGTATGGCTCTGATGAATTGGCAACAAAGTATTCTCACGCCCCCAAATACACCGAATATGCCAAATCAGCCATCAGGGAGATGCACCACCAGGTGGGCGACCTTGTGACGGATGAGGAGGGCATCGCCGTGCGGGGCCTTCTGGTCCGCCACCTGGTGTTGCCAGGAGGACTTGCCAGCACAGCCGAAGTCGTGCGTTTCCTCTCTGAAGAGATCTCCAAGGGCACTTACCTGAACGTTATGGCCCAGTACCATCCCGAATACAATGCCTGCAGCTACCCGGAGCTGGATAGACGCATCACCCCGCGGGAGTACAGCGAGGCGGTGCGCCTGGCCGCCGCCGCAGGTCTCTCACGAGGTCTAGCAATCTTTTAATCCCCGCGGGCCGAGTTATTAGGAGATGAAGCCCTTCGAGTACCTGGAGCACACCGCCGACGTCAAATTTCGAGCCTATGGCCACAGCCCCGAAGAGATGCTCTCCAACGCCGCAGCTGCCTTGTTCAAATCCATGGTGGATCCATCCTCCATTCAAGCGAAGGAGACCTGGAAGGTGGAGTTGGAGGCTCCTGACCTGGAGCAGCTGGCCTACAACTGGCTCTCGGAGATCGTCTTCCTCTTCGAGACGGAGTCGGCCGTCTTTTCGACCTTCACCGTAAGGTTGAAGCAAAACGGGAGCCTGAAGCTGGAGGGCGAGATCGTGGGGGAGCGGATAGACCTCAAGAGGCATGCCTTCGAGAACGAGGTCAAGGCCGTCACCCTTCATGAGTTCGAGATCAAGAAGAACGATGTGTGGTGCATTCAGGCGGTTCTGGACGTGTGATTTCATGGTCAATATCAACAAGATCGAAGATAATATCTACGAGGTGCCCATCGGCTACCGGCCTGGCATGCGCGTTCCCGGTCGGATCTTCGTCTCTGAGGAACTGAGAAATATGGTAGAACCGGGGACTGTAGACCAGGTGGCCAACGTCGCCACCCTTCCTGGCATAGTCAAATATTCCATGGCCATGCCTGACGCGCATTTGGGCTACGGCTTTCCCATCGGAGGTGTGGCTGCCTTCCGTGAAGAGGACGGGATCATAAGTCCCGGCGGCGTGGGTTTTGACATCAACTGCGGCGTCCGACTGCTGCGCTCTAACCTAGAGTACAAATCAGTTCAGCCCCTTATGAACACTCTTATCGATGCCCTTTTTGAGGCGGTACCATCCGGCTTGGGAGCCACGGGCAGGCTGCATGCCACCGATCAGCAGCTAACGGAATCTTTCCTCTCAGGTGCGAAGTGGGCGGTGGAGGAGGGCTACGGTGTGGAGGCTGATCTTACGCATTGCGAAGAGGATGGCCACATGAAAGGTGCGGACCCATCCCAAGTGAGCGTGAAAGCCCGCAAGAGAGGACGCCCCCAGTTGGGAACCCTGGGCAGCGGCAATCATTTCCTAGAGATTCAGAAGGTGGAGGAGATCTTCGATGATGCAATCGCCAGGAAGTTCGGGCTTTTCGAGGGCCAGATCACGATTATGATCCACTGCGGTTCCCGTGGAGCGGGCCACCAGATCTGTACAGATCACCTTGAGGTTCTTTCCAAAGCGGTGCGCAAATATCGCATCGACATCCCTGATAAGCAGCTGGCTTGCGCGCCCCTAGGTTCCCCGGAGGCGGAGCACTATTTTGGTGCCATGGTATCAGCTGCCAACTACGCCTGGGCCAACCGCCACATCATCGGCCACTGG
>CAZPUO010000204.1:0-4877 GCA_964589745.1 uncultured Methanotrichaceae archaeon | reverse complement strand
TTTATAGGTTATAAGTGACCTAATTTATCCATGTTATTTGACATCAGAACTATATCTGTGCTCCAAAAAAATGGGCCTCACCCTCTACGGTGCAAAAGTATATGCTGCGCTCTTGTCAACCGGTTCGACCAATGCCACAGTGCTGGCCGATGAAGCTGAAGTTCCTCGCACCAAAATATATGAAACGTTAAAGCGGCTGGAAGAGGAAAAGTGGGTGGTTGTCGAAAAAGGTAGACCGAGCATTTACATCCCTAGGCATCCAAAAGACATAATTGGCGAGAGGAAATCAGCTTTATGCTCCGAGATCGATGAAGTGTCCAATCAGCTGACCATGACTTACGATCACTTAATGGAAAAAGAGAAACCGAATGTCTGGCTTATCCGGAGCATCGATAACATCATACCCAAAACCATGGAGATGATGAATAGAGCCCAGCAAGGAATAATGATATTTGGCACCCTTTATTCTCCAAAAGAGATGGAGCCTCTTAAAAAGCAAATCTCAATAGCTAAGAAAAGAGGCGCCAGCGTTCGCGTTATTACTGGGCCCACCATGAAGATATCAGGCAGCGAGATTGATATTATCGATTCCCTATTGCCCGTAACCACTGATATAAAAATATTGCCATTGCCTTATATAAAAGGATTAATAATTGACAATAAAGAGGTTCTTGTTATGTACTCGCGAGTCGATGGGGACACACCCAACCTTGAAGATGCTGTAGCACTCTGGATCCCTAGTACATCTATGGCCTCTTATGTGGCAAGTAACTTTAACATGATGTGGAACACATCCGATGCAATCGACGTCGGGATGGGAGCGCCTACCTCGTAGATCGGCTCTCATCTGGGAAGCAATCACTTTGGCTCCGGCTGCGCTTCCTTTGCGCCCCTTATTGACAATCAGTGTTGATCAAAGATGGCATGGGGATGACCGACTCAAAGCTTTTGGAAAATACCCTCAGGTCAGCTTGCTCTTAACCTTGGCGTAGAAACCATCTCGTTCAACCTTCACGAACCTGGCAGGCGTCTCAGCCTTGCATATAACCACGGTATCGTTCGCGGATATAGTGGTCGTGCTCTGGCCGTCCACCACCACCAGCGCCTCTTTCATGGGCAGCTTGAGCTTGACCTCGATGGTACTTCTGCCTGGAATCACCCAGGGGCGGCTGGAGAGTTTGAAGGGGGCCATGGGCACGAGCACGATGGCGTCCACTCTGGGGTCGACTATGGGTCCACCGGCTGACATGGCATAGGCCGTGGAGCCTGTGGAGGTGGCGATTATAACGCCATCTGCTCGGAAATCCTCCATTAGCGAGCCGTCCACCATGATCTCGAACTCGATCATCTTGGCCGGGCTGGCGGTCATGAGGACAACTTCATTGGTGGCGGGAAGCAGGCGCTTTCCATTCAATAACACATCCAGCCGGGAGCGATCGTCCACTTCAAAACCCGAGAGAAGATGCTCCAAAGTCACCACGGCATCGCTCGGCTCGACGTCCACCAAAAACCCCAGTGTTCCCATGTTTATGCCCAAAATTGGGACTGGATCTGCCATCTTGTGAATGGTGCGAAGGATGGTTCCGTCGCCTCCTACCGAGACTATGAAGTCCACCTTCCGGGTCTCCATCTCGCCTACCGAAGTTCCCTCACATCCTATTTGAGACGCGATATCCTGGTCAACGAAGATCTCTACAGCCTTCGGTTCGGCCTTGAGCCGGTTTACGAGCGTTTCCACCAGCTGTACCGATTCAGGCTCATGCCGGGAGACAAAGCCAACCTTAATGGCTATCACCGCCGATCAGCTGCAACAGATCGTCATGTCGCCGGCGGTTTGATCCTATTAGATCCGTCCTCTGCCACATATTCCCGTCCAGGTGAAGCTCTCTGCCTTCTGCATCCGTGATAATGCCACCTGCTTCCTCCAGGATGAGCTTTCCTGCTGCCACATCCACCACACGCAGCATGCCTCGCAGGTCCACAAATGCGTCCAGCTTGCCAGAGGCCACCAGAGACATCTCCAGGGAGGTGCTTCCTAGAGTACGAATCCGGCGAACCTTATTGCCTATACCCACAATCCTTCCAGTATGAGGCCTCATGGTATAGGCGGAGATGCTGAAGTCCTTCAGATCAGAGGTCTCGGAGACGCATAGGCGCGCCCCAGGCTCGACATAGGCACCTCTTCCCGCCTCTGCATAATACCTGCTCCCTGAAGCGAGGTCGCAGACGTAGCCGAAGTGACAGTCGTCCTTGGAGAGGTAGATTGAGACAGAGTAGAAGGGAATGCCTTTGATAGCATTGAAGGTCCCATCCAGTGGATCAAGGTGAAGGAAGTAATCAGGCTTATCACCTATTGATATCTCTCCAATCTCCTCGCTCAGCACTTTGAAGCCCAATCCCGAGGCCCGGAGCTGGGCCAGGACAGCATTTTCTGCCATGCGGTCGATGCTCTTCGTGGGAGTGCCATCTGCTCCCATCGTTACCGTCCGACCGCTTTCCTCGATGCCCACCATCTCTCGGATAGTCGAGCCCACGGCTTTTGCAACGTCGTCGCAGAGCCTTTTCAGGTCGCTGCCTCTCGGAGAAAGTCGCTCGCTCATCCCGTTAAAATTGGCGGACTACCTATAAAAGTTTCTCACTAAGGATCGTTAGCTTTTATTAAAGCTGATTGTTTCGTGTTGTCTCAGTGCATTGAGAAGTATCTTGGCTTCTGGACTGCTACCCTATGATCGTGGCCCGCGTCTGTAGCGGCATGATCATTCAGGGCGCCCCATGCCCAGAGATATGCCGCAGTGACCTGATTCGCGGCGCTCTGTTTCGCAGGTCTATACTGGTTGAGGCTACGAGGGAATGATCTCTAGATAGATTTGAAGGGACAGAACCATACCGACCTGTACATCAGGATCAAAAAAGCTAAACGTAAAAAATCTGGCCAGGCTCAAGATTATCTCACTTTGCCAGCGCCTGCAGAAGGCTAAGCGATAAGATCTAATACGACAAGAAGATAGTGAAGGGCAGGGCCCGTGGTCTAGCTGGTTATGACATCGCCCTTACACGGCGGGGATCACGCGTTCGAATCGCGTCGGGCCCATCCGCACATGATTTTTTTTTCTCCTGTAGTTTCAAATAAAAAACATGACCAGGAGTCCTGCGAGCACCATGGGCAAGAAGACGGCTGCGATCTTATTGCCGAACTCGACAGTGCCGAGGACATAAGCGATCACCAGCTTCACCAGTGTGTTAGTCATGGCCGCTAAGGTTATCGATGTAATTGCCACTTTCGGGTCCAAGGTCGATTGGGCCAGGGTGGCCATAGAGAGGGTTATGGCATCGACATCGGCCAGCCCGGCGATAGCGCTCGCGGCATAGGCTCCGGCGTTACCAAAGTATAGGTTGGCCAGCTTGGTGGTTAGGAGGACAACAGCGAAGAATGCCCCGAACTTCAGGGCGGGAATGATGCGGAAGGGATCCTTTACCTTAACATCCTGACTAACGGGCTGGTTCTTTCTTGTCAGCAGAAAGGCAAGACATGTACCCACCGCAGCCATCGCCAGGAGAGGAGGCAGCAGAGATAGGAAGAGCTTTCTGTTCACCACCAGCACAACGAACAGTATCCGAGGAAACATGGTGCAGCTCGCGATGACTGTGGCAAAGACCGCAGAAGACAGGATAGCCCTATTCTCCTTAGCCTCCGAGGCCATGGCGGTAGTCACGGCAGTGCTTGATACGAGCCCGCCCAGGATTCCCGTCAGGCTCAGCCCCCGCTCCGCACCCAGGATGCGGATCAGGACATAGCCGGTATAGCCGATGAGGCTGACCAGTACAACGAAGAGCCAGATTTGCCGAGGATTGAGGACACCCCAAGGGTCCAATGGGGTATCAGGAAGGAGGGGATAGATCACAAGGGCGATTATTCCCATTTTAAGAGTGTCCAGCAGATCCGTTTCGCTAAGAGCTTCTACATAGCGATGGGTGATGGCTCTCGTGGCCAGAATCCATGTGGTGAGGATGGCCAGAGCCACAGACAATAGCATGCTGTCTTCATAACTGGCGAGCATCCCCAGGGTGAAGGTCACCACTGAGGCCACCGCACCCGTAAAATCAATCCTGCCCAAGGTGCTCACTGACGCGGCATAGCCTATGCCTGCCAGGATGGTGAAGGAAGCAAAAGCAGCGATGGCAAAGCCTGGGCCGAAATGGTTGGCCAGAGTTGCAGATAGTGCACCCAGGAGAGCGATCAACGTGAAGGTGCGCAGGCCCGCTACACCTCGCACCTTATCCTCCGCTAGTCTTCGCTGGCGCTCTGTACCGATGAGCGCACCGATAAGCAGAGCTACGATAAAGGGATAGATTTCGGCAAAGTTCATTAATCCTTAAACTATCTCTGAGTTAATAATTTTTGCTAGCCAACCTTTTTTTAAAGCGGCGAGCATTGGAGCGAACGATGAACCAAGAGAAGGTAAATGCCTGCATCGCAATCTTGGAGGATCTCTATGGAGTACCTCGGGCGGGGGAGAGCGATCCAGTAGACCTCCTGGTCATGACTATCTTATCTCAGAACACTAGCGATTCCAACAGCCTGCGGGCCTTTGGCAGCCTGAAGTCTGCATACACCAATTATGAGGAGATCCTAGACGCGAAGGAGGAGGAGATAGCCAGAAAGATTCGGGCGGGAGGATTGGCTGAGATAAAGGCCAGACGGATCAGGGATACGCTCTTGAAGATCAAGCAGGACGCAGGTGCGATCGATCTCGGCTTTTTGGCCGGAATGGACAAGGACAAGGCCTGGGAATACCTGCTGTCTTTTCCCGGCATCGGCCCAAAGACCGCTTCCGTGGTTCTCCTCTTCGCCTTTGGCTTCCCGGTCATGCCCGTGG
>CAZPUO010000203.1:0-4915 GCA_964589745.1 uncultured Methanotrichaceae archaeon | reverse complement strand
CTCCTCGCGGCTGGCTGGCACCACGATCAACCGCACGCCTATGGCCACGGGCTCGCCCTTCATCATCTCGGAAGCGAGCCGGAGATCCTCAAACCGGCCGTTGGTGCAGGAGCCAAGGAAAACCTGATCGATCTTCGTCTTGGGGACTTCGCTGATGGGCAAGACATTATCGACGTTGTGAGGAAGCGCGATCTGTGGCTCAAGATCATTAACATTCAAATGCTTTCTCGATACCATCGCATCTTCATCGGTCCGAACAATGCCCGCCTCGATGGCCGACGGATCTTTGACACGCTCTTTCAGGTAATTTACCGTTGTCTCGTCCGGCTCAAAGATGCCAGCCTTAGCACCCATCTCGATGGCCATGTTGGACATAGTCATCCTCTCCGGGATGCCCATCCGGGCTGCGGTCTCACCACGAAACTCGCAGGCCAGGTAATTGGCACCATCGGCTCTGATGTCTCCAATGATGCGAAGCACAACGTCCTTCGAGGTGACGTGCTCTGGCAGCCTTCCCTCAATCATGAGCTGCAGGGTCTTCGGCACCATGAACCAGAGCTTGCCCGTGGCAAAGATGGAAGCCATGTCCGTGGAGCCGATGCCTGTGGCGAAGGCTCCCAAGGCCCCGTAGGTGCAGGTATGCGAATCCGTGCCCACTACCAGGGATCCCGGCAAAACGTGCCCTTTCTCGGGCACTACCTGGTGGCAGACTCCGCAGAATATATCATAGTTGAGAATCCCCTGCTCTTCCGCGAAATTGCGCAGCAGAATATGATTTTCTGTTGCCTTCAGGCTGTCCGCGGGAACCTGGTGATCGAAGAGCATCACTATCTTCGAGGGATCCCAAACCTTGGCATCCCTGCCAGCTATCTCGTAGAATCCCTTGACCGCCAGGGGGCCGGTGATATCGTGGATCATAGCGCAGTCTATCGCTGCCATGACAAACTCGCTGGCCCGCGCCTCTTTCCGTGTCGCTCTGGAAAATATCTTTTCAGACAGGGTTTGGCCGCTCATGGGAAGGGCCATTTCATCCATGATAAATAAATCTTAACCTCGCCCACTCCAAACATCAGGCAAAAACTCTTCAGACCATTTCAAAGGCTTTAAATAAAGCCGAGTATATCAATGATGGACACAAGCTTACATCAAAGATCAGAAGATGGAGTGTCTTCATGAAGATCAAGTACTTGCTCGATGAGGAAGAGATCCCCAAGAAATGGTATAATGTAGCTGCCGACATGCCCACCCCCCTGGCTCCGCCCCTCCACCCAGGCACGCTTGAGCCACTGAATCCCCAAGACATGGAGATGATCTTTCCCAAAGCGCTCATTAAGCAAGAGATGAGCACCGATCGCTGGATAGACATCCCGGAGGAGGTACGCGATATCTACCGCCTATGGAGACCCACACCCCTTTACAGAGCCGCAGCCCTGGAGAAAGCACTCAAGACGCCCGCACGGATCTACTACAAATATGAAGGGGTCTCGCCAGCGGGCAGCCACAAGCCCAATACCTCGGTTCCTCAGGCATACTACAACATGAAAGAGGGAATTGAGCGCCTGGCCACAGAGACAGGAGCTGGCCAGTGGGGCTCCGCGCTGAGCTTGGCCACCTGCCTTTTTGGCTTGAAGTGCACAGTCTACATGGTCCGGTCGAGCTATGATAGCAAACCATACCGGCGCAGCGCTATGCGCGTCTGGGGCGCTGAGTGCCTTCCCAGCCCCTCCGACAGGACCAACTTCGGCAGAAAGGTTCTCGCGGAGATGCCCGATACTCCGGGATCCTTAGGCATCGCCATCTCTGAGGCGGTCGAGGATGCCGCCACTCACGACAATACCAATTACGCTCTGGGCTCAGTGCTCAACCACGTTCTGATCCATCAATCTGTCGAAGGCCAGGAGCTGAAAAAGCAGTTCGAGCTGGCAGACGACTACCCGGATGTCATGTTCGGTTGTTGCGGCGGCGGCAGCAACTTCCCGGGAATGTGCTTCCCCTTCATTCCTGATAAATTGAAGGACAAAAAGGATCTGCGTATGGTGGCCTGCGAGCCCACTGCCTGCCCCACTCTGACTAAGGGGCTTTACGCCTACGACTTTGGGGATACGGCAGGCATGGCACCGGTGATCAAGATGTACACCCTGGGGCATGACTTCATCCCGCCTGGCATTCACGCTGGCGGCCTGCGCTACCACGGAGATGCGCCACTGCTCTGCAACTTGGTGCACGATGGCCTGATTGAGGCTACAGCGCTGCAGCAGATAGAGGTCTTCCAGGCGGCAACGATCTTCGCCAGGAGCGAGGGCATAATACCAGCGCCAGAGTCAGCACACGCCATCAAGCCGGCCATCGACGAGGCCCTGCACGCTCGCCAGTCGGGCGAAGCAAAGACCATCTTCATCTCGCTTTCCGGCCACGGCCACTTCGACATGTCGGCTTACGATCAATATAACGACGAAAAGCTGGTGGACTACGAATATCCGGCCGACCTGGTGAAGCAGTCCCTTGCCAAGCTACCCAAGATCTAAAATCGGCTTTCTGATAAACCCCGTGGCAGGGATGGGCGGGGCTGTGGGGCTGAAGGGCACGGACGGTCTGGCCAAAGAAGCCCGGAAAAGGGGAGCTAAGCCCCTGGCTCCCCAGCGCGCCAAAACAAGCTTGCGCCTGCTGTCTCACGGGGCAGGCCACCTTCTCTTTTTCACAACAAGTGGCGAAATGGGAGAGATGGCGCTTAAAGAATGCGGCCTGAACTATGCAGTGGTTTACAACGCTCCAGAAGAATCCAGCGCAAAGGATACGAAAGCAGCCTGCAAGGCTTTACTGGAAAAGGACATCGATCTGCTCTTGTTCTGCGGAGGTGATGGAACTGCTCGGGATGTGGCTTCCGCTGCAGGACAGGTGCCAATCCTGGGGATACCTTCTGGTGTGAAGATGCATTCCGGCGTCTTCGCCATCAGCCCTGAAGCGGCAGCTGAGCTTGCGCTAGGCTACGCGCGGGGAGAGTTGAAGACCAGGGAGACAGAGATCGTGGACGTGGATGAGGAGCTTTACCGCTCCGGAGAGCTGCAGACCAAGCTTTATTGCACTGCCAGGACGCCTTATCAGCCCGTGCTGGTCCAGGAGAGGAAGAGGATCTATAGCTCCGGAAGCGAGGAGGAGTTCAAGGACCAGATCGCCCTCTTCGCCACTGAGTTCATGAGGGACGGATCTTCTTACATTCTTGGTGCTGGCACCACTACCAGCAGAATCGCCGAGCTTCTTGGAGTCGAGAAGACCTTGCTTGGCGTGGACGTGATCCAGAATGGGAAGTTGATATTGAAGGACGCCTCTGAAAAAGATCTTCTCGGACTGCTGGATCGAGGGGAGAAGGTCAAGATCATAGTTAGTCCCATCGGGGCTCAGGGTTTCATCCTGGGAAGAGGCAGCCAGCAGATTAGTTCCACAGTGCTGCGCCGTGTGGGAACAGAGAACTTGATAGTGGTGGCCACTCCCCACAAGCTTGCGGAGCTGTCCAACCTTCTGGCGGACACCGGAGATTTGGAGATGGACAAAGCTCTATCCGGCAGACGTCAGGTCGTAACGGGCTATCGCATAGCCCAGATTAAAGAGCTGAAGGCAGCATCGGATATCGAATGAAAGACAGATAATAATAATAATATGAAATAATAATATGAAATAATAATATGAAATAATAATATGAAATAATAATATTAATAAGCTATCATTTCACGAAATGGTTCCATACCTGCATTATATATTCACCGTAAAGAATCCAGATCAGGACCAAAATCCCAAAAATGATGTAGAGGTTGGTGATGTACACCAACCACTGAAGAAGACGCATCTTCTTCTCAGGCGTTCCAAACCAGTCTTCGGCTTTCCTCTCAAACAAGTTCGACATCGCTGGACAATTAAGCAGATGCCTTGGCCGCTGCTACAGCTTCTGCAGCTTTCGCTGCTTCTTTCTTGGCCTCTTCCTCTGCAGCGCGCCTCTCGGCCTTTCCTTTCAGCATCTTCAGCTTGACGATGTTGTCCCTTTCCATCTCCTCCAAGGCCATGGCGATGAACTTGACGGTATCCTTGATTTCAGGAATCACCTTGAACTCCAGAGCATTGACGCGCCTCTTCGTGCTGTCGATATCCTCGACCAGCCGAATCATCGCGGTCTCCACCTCTGCAGCCAGGATGATCTTGTCGAGCAAAGTCTCGTAGGCCTCGGCAGCCTCATCTATGGCTGCACTGGTCCCTATGATGCCGTAACCGCGCTCGTACATCTTCTTCTGTACAGAGTCGGCTGTGATCTTTGGAACCACCACGCCCATGATGTTCCTGGATTCAAGCTGAATGGCGGGCTCCTTCTGGAGGGAATAGGCCACGCTGTTGATTGCGACCGTGCCCTCCGTGGCCTTGGCCATGTTGAGCCTCTGCTCGGCTTTGAGCAGAGCCTCAACCAGCTCTTTCCTGACCGTCTTGGCCTTGTTTAGCACCTCGAAGAACTCAATCATGAGGCCGTCGCGCTTCATTTTGAGGAGCGAGTGACCGGTTTGTGCGACCTTCATCCTTCTCTTGAGGCCGATCAGCACTGCCCTAGTCGGTTTTGTTCCTCGAATTACGGCCATGATCTCACTTCGTCGGTGCTTCAGCCTTAGCTGCGCCTGCGTACTTGGGATGGTACTGCTTGATGTACTTGTCGTCAATCCTGGTTAGCATCGCCTCAGGCAGATCTGCCAGAAGATCCCATCCGATCTGCAGGGTCTCGAAGATGGATCTGTCTTCATCCCTACCCTGGTTGACGAATCTCTTCTCGAACTTGTCGGCAAAATCCAGGACCAATTTATCGCGTTCGGAGAGAGCCTCTTTGCCGACGATGGCCGCGAGACCGCGCAGGTCGTTGCCCTCTGCATAGTAAGCATAGAGC
>CAZPUO010000202.1:0-4933 GCA_964589745.1 uncultured Methanotrichaceae archaeon | reverse complement strand
ACGCCGCCCGTATCCTCGTATACCTGAATGATATGTTTATTGCCGGAAATGCCGATGACCTCGCTCATCAGGCCTTCCTCGCCGACCAGGACCAGATCGTACATGGAAGCCTTCAGGCCTGTGGCCTGGACTAGTGGCCCGGCGACTCGCTTTACTTTACCTACTTCCATAAATCAACACCTATTGCCCTTTTAATCTTCTCTCTCATCTCTGTGCTCTGCTCGGTTCCGATGGCAATGATGGTTGGCTTGATAGACTCGGACAGTTGCTCCTGAAGCCTTTTTGGGAGCCGATTGTAGTCCGATTGCTTCAACACCAGGATCCCCACATCGGAATCAGCCATAACTTCTCCAATCTTCGTGACCAGCTCCTCTTCGGTGTTGGCCTCAAAAGATTTCTTTATTCCTGCCAGATTGAACCCGAGGGCCGACTCACCCGCTCCTACAAAAGCGATCTCCATTAAGCCACCACCACTTGCTCCTCGATGAGTTCAGCAGGAAGTTTGGCTTCTTTTCCTCTCACGATCTTCCTGATATTCGCAACTTCAGTCTCTTTGCTTACCATGTATCCGAGCACCGGCAAGATGGATAACGGATGATAGTTCGAAAGAGCCCATGCATACCTGATGAGATACGCCCTCAACCTGGCCTCGATTCTGCTGATAGCATCGATATCTGGCGTGGCGATGTCGGAGATCGAAGACCAGAAGGGATAACCTTCCAATCCGCGCAGGAACTCGCCGAAAGGCTGTCCTGCCATGCGACTCAGCTCTTCGTGGAGCTTTCCTCCAGGAATCAGGTTCTCCTGTATCACAGCTGCATCGACGCCTGCCTTGTTCATCCTGAAGAGGGTGATCAAATTTCTGATATCGATCTCCCTGCGGACGTATTTGAGCAGCAGGCCTCCGCCCACAGACAAAGTGCCACCTACGGCACGCTCCATTCTGAAGTAATAGAGCTTATCCAGAGCGTTCTCTACCGATGACAGGGCCTTACCGTCATACTGCGCCAGTGCACTGGCATAGTCCGTTCCATCAAAGGCCGAGATAATATCCTGAATGGTGTCCTTCTTGGCTAGTTCCGCGAGGTACTCTCCGGATAGCTCTCCGGCGGGTACGAGATATTTTACTATCTCCGCGTCGCTAGCGCCGTAAAATTTGCCACGAAGGAGGGTCTTGATGTTCCAAACATCCCAGCGTCTCAGGTACTCCAGAATCAGGAACGAAGGCTCATCTATGGATACTTCGAGCAGCTTCCGATAAGTCTTTGCCAGGTTGGCAAAGGTTGCGTGCTCGATCAGCTCTGTTCCGGAGTAGTCCTTGGAGAGCGCGTCGATCTCATCCTTATACTGGGTCTCTTCCAGATATCGGGCGATCTCCGATGCGTCCATGCTCATCATCCTCGGATACATCTCCGCTGGAATGAGCTTGGTCTTCATCGCCCGGACTCTGCCCGTGATGTAAGCGTACTTCACCGGTTTTCCGAACTTCGGCAAACGTAGTACAGGCATCGTCCTCACCCGAATAAGATCCTGGAAACCTCTTTCATGCGGTTATTGAAGACCTCACGCGCAAGAGTTTCGTAGGTTAAATCGTAACGCAGAGCCCCATCTTTGCTCTCAATCACAACTCCGCCGATTATGTCCAGGTTCCCGCCGTAGTTGGGGGCGAGAGAGGATACGAAGGCCTCATCCCTCTTGTTGGAGTAGACCTTCATATCCTTGAGATTGTAAGGCTCGAGCATCTTCTTGAGCAGGGACTCATTGTCCTTCTTGGGAAGATTCTGGATCTTCTCGAAGAGTTTGACTTTGGCCTGCTCCAGGAGATCTTTGTGAACGTTTAGCTCAGACCTCTTGACCTCGAGGTTGGCGCTGGAGATCTCCCTGCGCTCGATGGCCTCTGTGGAGTGTCCAACCTCTACTTCCTTTCTGGACTTTATCTCTGCGGCACGTTCCCTAGCTTCATTGAGTATCCTAGCAACCTCTTGGTCGGCCCCAACATTGATTTGAGCGACCTTGTCCTTGCTGGTTGCCAGGACCGACTCAACCACTGTATCTAGTGCCATTGCCTCTCACCCTCTGGAATGGCTGATTTAGGGTGTCACTATTCCAGAGAAGGGTGTCCAGGCGAACATCAGGATCAGCGAGACGGCGAGACCGAAGATAATCAGAGTCTCGGGCAGAAGCATGAGGAACAGACCCTTTCCGAGGAATCCCGGCTCCTCTGCTACGACGCCGACCACAGCCGCGCCGATACCCTGCTCACCAACACCTGCACCTATGCCTGCAAGTCCTGTTGCCAGGCCTGCACCAACAGCCACCAATCCGTACAATACTCCTGCATCTGCTACTACTGCCATTTTCCTCAATCCTCCTTTTTATGAATATTACATCTTGCGTTCAATCTACCGATTCGAACACTCAAATTCATGCCTTCAAGAACCTCCGGACATGTCCGAAGGGACTATACTCCACTCCGCCACCATGCGCACTGTAGAACTTGGTGAACATCTCCACATAATGCAACCTCAGGGGGTGCATGAAGGGTGATAGAATTCCCAGCAGCATGTTGATGAAATGAACCACTGTCAAGACCACGACTCCGACGATTATAGCAATAAACGTGGGTTCGCTAGCTCCACCGCTCAGCATGGGCATGATCACGTAGAAGGCCAGCTGGTTGGCAGCGAAAGCCAAACCTACCGAAGCCAGGCCGATGGCCAGCAGCCTCAGGTAGGATATCAGGTTGCTCACATAGAAAGGCACGTGAGCAAGGCCCATCGGTCCTTCCGGTCCCATGACCATCATCACTATGGAGACAACAATTACAATGCCGCCCACAATTACCAGCACCATCTGGCCCATGACCAGGCCTAGCAGGGCCAAGGCGAAGAAGATCTGGAAGAGCATCACTGGAAGCCGCTCAAAATAGGCATGCTTCTTTTCACCGTAGTTCAGCTCCGTCTTGATGCCTAGGATAGAACCCACGCTGCAGTGAATAACGCCAATGAAGATGCTGGTTCCGATAAGCAGCAAAACCGCATTTGTCGCCAGTCTATCCATAGGGAATATGCCCAAGGGCCCAAGCCTTCCCAGAGAGCCGAAGACGCCTTCGCCGAAATATAGTCCCTGTCCTTTCAGCAATTCAATTTGCGCCTCAGACAGCTGTCCCATAATCCGTCCCCACAGCCCAAGCGGGCCGAAGATCTCGCCGAAGAAGAACCCGAATATGATGGCCCAGACGCCAGCTATCATCACGATATTGATCAGCTGCTGCCACCCCTCCGTTCTGAACTTCCTCTTGAGAAGCAGAACAACGAGAAGCGTCATTATGCCATATCCGATGTCGCCCAATATCATCCCGAACATCAAGGGGAAGAACACGAATATGAGCAGCGACGGATCGAATTCCTTGTACTCTGGAATGGCGAAGAGCCTCGTGATAAGTTCGTAGGGCTTGACCAGGCTAGGATTCTCGATTTTGGTCGGGACATCTTCACCGTGCTCTACGAGGTCATCGGCCTCTTTATCGTCGAGAATCTGGACGTCGACCTTGCCTCCAGCCGCACTCTCCAGCTCGCTCTTGAGACGGCTGTACATATCGGATGGAACCCAGCCATCGATGACAAATGCGTTGGCAGTCTCAGCAAACCTGAGCGGTGCCTCGGACTTATGGGTCTGCACCGACAGGTACTCATCGGTAGCGAGCATTATGTCTTCATACTGCTTCCTCATGTCGGCCAGCTTCTTCTGGAGCGGCGCCTTCTCGCCTTCCAGAGATTTGATGCTGCCTTCAAGGGTTGCAATCGCCGAATCTACGCTGCCCTCTAGCCGAGGAACGGACATTTCAGCAAATCCGTGCTCAGCCAGGACGGAAGATACTTCGCCTGCTTTCTCTGCGGGCACAAATACGGCCACAATGGTCGCATTCTTGGCGCTTACAGAATAGACCTCGTTGACGGGAGAAACTTTGGCCACGTCGGCGTCCACAGCCGAAGCGACTTTGCCCACGAAGGTCGCCAGAGAATCATAACCATAGTAAGCTTCTAACGGCAGCGGCAAAGCCGCCAAAGGCTTCAGGGAGTTTATTTGATCCTGCTTGGACTTGACCTCCGCCTCGATCGCAGTGATGCGTTCAAAGGTGGCAATGACATCTGCGCCGACATTGTTGAGGAGGTTGTCCATCTCTGACAGAACCTGCGACTCAGGATAGGTCTTCTCCGGAGCCTTGGACTTTATGTCAAGGTACCTAGTGACAGACCTGAGCTTTATGAGATCCTCAGAGTATTCCCTAGCTTTGCCAATGGGCTTGCCCATCTCAAATTCAGGCTGGCTGCCATTATAGTTGACAATATGTAACAGGCGCAACTCATGCAGCTTTTCTACGACAGGAGAAATTACGTCCTTTGACCCGGCGACGACAACACGACTCATCTTTACGGGTCTAAGCATGCAACGACCCCATGAACTCCTTCATCAGATATTCGACTGCCTTGTCCAGCTTTGTACTGGCGCTGCCGCTCAGCGAGCTGACGTTCTTGGCACCGCTCTGGATGATCGATTGCTTCTTGGCGCTGACATCGGCCTCGGCTTTGGCAATGCTCTTGTCATAGTAATCCTGTGCATCAGTTTCAGCGGATTTGACGAGGTTCCCTGCTTCAGTGGTGGCAGCGGCTATCTTTTTCTCCTTTTCCTCCATGGCTCGCTGGACCGCAGCTTTGGCTTCAGCCTCTGCCGCTTTGATTTTCGATAAAATATCGTCTCTAGCCATCTGATCCCTCTACATGTTCCCTCTCTACACCTCTTCTGGTTTTCAATCAGCGCTACATCACTTTGGCTCGTGATAAACGCGTCAATTCATCCTCATCTACCAATATAAACTCTTCGGTTTTGTCTTAGGTAAAGCGCCCAATTCGATCTTTCTTCTCATGATCCC
>CAZPUO010000201.1:0-4934 GCA_964589745.1 uncultured Methanotrichaceae archaeon | reverse complement strand
TAAAATGAAAAATGGATATTATCCGTATGACGACAAAGAAGACTACCAAAAGGCGACATAATATATTTCGTTAAAAAAGAGATCGAGGCAGTTATAAAATCAACATATTAATAAGGAGATTAATAATAAAAAAACTAATAATAAATACATTAATAATAAATAGATGATTATAAATAAATTTGGAGAAAACAGAACATGGCTGAAAGACTGAAATCCAGAAAAGAGAGCAGTGGCACGATGACCGTGCAGGAAGCCGGCAGAAAAGGAGGCATGAGAACCGCCCAGACGCACGGCAAGGAATTCTATGAAGAAATCGGCCGTAAAGGCGGCCAGAGGGTCAAAGAACTGATTGAAATGGGAAAGAAGGCCAAAGGACTTTGATACGTGTAGTTTGAAGAATAAATAAAGTTGGAGATTGGTTATTTTGATCTCAAGCTGAGGAGAGATAAAAATGGTAGAAGAAAGAAGAAAATCTGGAAGAGAAAGAAAGGGAACGATGACTGTTCAGGAGGCGGGCAGAAAAGGAGGCATGAGAACCGCCCAGACGCACGGCAAGGAGTTCTATGAGGAGATTGGCCACAAAGGCGGCCAGAGAGTTAAAGAGCTGATAGAAGAAGGAAAGCGGGCCAAAGGATTGGCTTCTGGGAGATAAAATTGCCTTGACAGAGGCTCATCGTCTTCCAAACTGCCTTTCTTTGACTCGCCAGCTACCTGTCTTTTGGCCCGGCCAAGACACGAATGCGTTATCTAATGCAGCGAGAAATGCTCACAGGGAGTGATTCATCCGGAAAAGTGGTTTTCATCCAAGGAAGCGCCATTCTGATCGGCATCAAAATAAATTCTCAGTTGAATGCATAGTTTTGTCGCTGAACTTAGGGGGGAACTCTGCGTACCTCTGCCAGCGTTCTTCCTGCAGCCCTTGCCTCGGCCCCTCCTGCAAATTTATCTGGAGATGCATCCGTAAGCGTAGCATTTTCCGGAGATTGAGGCTTGATGAGACCGGCGCCGACAAGGCCGCCTCGTGGATAAATCCCACCTGAGGCCATCATTCCTTAAATCTCCTCCAGGTCCTCAATGGTCATGCCGCTCTGCACCGATCTTGGTTCCGCCTGGAGAATGTCGCGAGAAGAATCCGCCAGCTCGTCCTTCATCTTGATCAATATCCATCCTCGTTTGGTGCGAGTCAGGGCGTAGCCCCCTTTCAGCTTTTTGCCCTCCAGCAAAAAAGCTACGTGGCCGTTCTTCAGGGTCTCCGTCATGGGAACAGTCCGGCCGTCTTTCTCGGTCACATTTTTGTAAAAACCGGTGTCCCATACGATCACAGTGCCTGCTCCGTACTGACCTTCCGGGATCTGGCCCTCGAAGCTGGCGTATTCCAGAGGATGGTCTTCGGTCGCTATTGCCAGGCGCTTTTCCTTGGGGTCCAAAGAGGGCCCTTTCGGAACCGCCCAGGACTTGAGGACCCCGTCCACCTCCAGCCGCAGATCATAGTGCAGGCGGCGAGCATTGTGTTTTTGCACAACGAAGATCGTGCTGCCCAAAGTTGCCTCGCCTCCTGCAGGCTCAGATGTGATGCCGAAGTTCCTCTTCTCGCGATAGGTTTTCAGCTGATCTTCATCCATCATGACACCATGTTACATTATTTTTAACACTAATCATTGTTCTTGGCGTAATTTATTTCTTGGCATAATTTAGAGGTGTTTCATTCTTGGAAAGCTATTTCATGTTAACAGAGCTATTTTTGATGTTTCGGGCAGTAATAGCTGGTTCGCCCGGCGATCTTCTCATGCCGGAGAGGAGATCCGTCCCTGGGACAGGTTTCTCCAGGGTAGCGGTGAGGCAAGAGGTAAGAATCTGGCAGCTCCTCCAGATTCGCCTGGGCAGAAAGGCTTGCGAGCAGCGTTTCCCTGATAGCGGAAAAAAGAGCCTTCAGCCGGGCTTCGCTTAAGCTGCGAGATTTGGGGCAGATGCCCGCCTGGAAGAGGGACTCGTCCGCGTAAAGATTTCCTAAACCTGCGACCAGGCTCTGGTTCAGCAGCGCTGACTTGATCATGCCTTTTCTATCCTGCATGATATTCAGGAAATCCTTCAGGCCGATCTCCAGAGCATCAGGGCCGATCTTTCGCTCGCTGAGAAAGCTTTGAGGGCTTCGGACAACGCCCACTTTGCCGAAGACCCTCGTGTCATCGAAGGCCAAACGGCAATTATTCTCGAAGATTATGAGCAGACGGGCATGGCCGGGCTCGGCCTCCCCGCTTTGAAGATAAATCAGCCGGCCGGTGAGGCCCAGATGGAGGGCGAGCCAGAGGTCCTTTTTCAAGCTCAGAAAAAGCCTTTTGCCGTGTCGGCAGGCGGAATGAAACTGCTGCCCGACAAGGCTCTGCTCCAAGAGTCCTGCCGAGACGCCGCTGAGGATGCGATCGTCGTTCACCTGCGCCATTTTTATGGTCTGGCAAAGAGAGGTGGCCTCCAGATATCTGCGGGCCATCTCCACCTCGGGAAGCTCGGGCATAGTTATCAGGTTATCAAGTGATGGATATTTCGCTTATTGATATTGCCGAAGACCAGAATGGACCGGGAGCGGATAAAAGGCTTGTGTGGTCGTGCCTCGATTGAAACTGCGGCTGGACCCAGAGGCAACACCCTGAACAGCCGCGCGGACGGGACTACCGGTGCAGTCTGATGGCTGGCGGAGGCTCGGGTATGAACAGGCATGAACCCTCGCGGCGAAGATTATAGAGCAGCCTGTTCCCGAGGAGGATGTCGAGGGCACGGTTTTCGCCTTCGGGAATCCTATCGGCAGGGGTGGTCGAGCCGCCCCTGTCCCTCTGCGGGCGCATGCGACCCCAAGCTCTAGCGCTAGTCCCTCGAGAGACCCGCCACTCCTGCAAGCCGGTCACCAAAGTCTCTCCCGCCTAGAATGCATTGGGTCCGTTGAAAATCCGGAAAAGACGGATGGCAGCGCAATAGGATTAAATCCTCCTGGGTAGTTGGTCTCCTTGTATGACCGATGTCCCTGACATTCCCATCGAGCAGATCCAGCAGCGTGTGGTGGCCATGTGGATGGGCAGCTTCTACGGCAGCAGCGGCTACGTCGCCCGCAAGCTGGGCAAAAGGGGCCTTCGTGAGTTCCAGGACCTCGGAGCCCGCCAGGTGGCGGCCACCTTCAAGAAGCTGGGCCTATCCGAGCCCAAAGACGTGGCACTGGCCATGGCCACCAATGACAAGAACCTCTTTGGAAGCGCGGTGGAGGTTATCGAAGAGGATGGTTTTGTGGAGATCAGACGACATACCTGCGGCCTGCTCGAAGGCGCCAAATCCTTTGCGCGCGTCGGTGCCAGCCTGATCGCTAAGGAGCACTGCAAGACCTGCGTCGAAAGCCACTGGAGAAAGGTCTTCTCGAACTTGGGCATGAAGATGGAAGCGGAGTATGCTGAAGACGGTTGTATCATGAAGATCTCTAAGCAGTAGTAGAGCCTCGGACCGCCGGTGCTTCGGTCGAGAAAAGTTTTATATTATTTTGGACGAACCTTTATAAGATGACAATTGCCAGGCAAAAGATCGAGCGTATTCCCTTTCTCGTAATCGTCCTTAGTGTTAGCTGGCTCTGCTGTGCAGGCGCAGATGAGGCACCCTACTCAGACCAGCAGGAATGGCTCGGTGCTGGTCCTATCTACGGCTATGGAAATTACCATTTTCCGTATTACAGTACATATTATTCCCCGTACTATTCATACTACTATCCTAACTATGAAGGGTCTCCTCTGTTCTATAGCCCACCATCCACCTATGCTGGAGGTTTCTGGGACGATGCCAAACCATACTATTACGATGAGCCTCACTGGACCCTTCCCTACACGAATCCCTTTACCGCAGATCTCAAACTCAGGCGCCCGTTTGAGCCTTGGTGGGTTGGCGCTCACAGGGACCTGCCGAAGGTGCTCGATATTGCCAGATACAGTTCGTCGGTTAGGATCTACGTGAATGGAGCCTGGCAGCCGCCATGAAAGGGCAAGCGCAATGCTACCCTCGAAGATGTGGCTCTGATCAGTCTCGATTAAGGGCTCTGCAAAAGATAGCTTTAAATCCTTCAGATGGTAGGGGGAGAACCATGATGAAATACATAATTCCCATAGCCGTGTTTTTGATGCTCGCAGGTACCGCATGGGGGACGATGTGGCTCTACAATGATCCCACCTTCTTTCAGATGGGTTCTCAGCCACAAGCCAGCAACTTCAAGCCTTCCACCCTATCAATTCTTGAGATCGTTGATGCACCTTATTTCCCGCTATTAGGCCAGGGGTTCTATACTGATGCTATTCCTGTCCAGATCAAAAACGACTCCAACACAATCCAGATCAGCAGCGGCGTTAAGGCCACGGCTCCAGTCCAAATAACCTTCGGCGGAAACCTGGAAAATAACCTGAAGTACGCCCAAACCAAGTCTTCTCTGCGGATCGGAACGGAAGGCACCTGGAGCACCTTAAACACCCCGGGAGTGCTGTAGAGATCCGAAAGATAGGCTTTCGCAGCCGATTGAATATATTTTCAAATTCTCTTATTTTCTTATTTTATTATTTTAAGTGTCAAATTTAAAATTTCTGACCCCATCCCATCTACTCTGGGCGACCTTTGGAGGCCAAAAAGGGCGGACCTCAGGATTCTGCTCACGGCTTTCTTCCCGAATCTTCTACTTCTGAGCATTCTCCCTCTTGACCCTCTTGTGGTGACGGTACATGATGGCCAGAGCGTCCGCCACCTCCTCAGGCGTGGAGAAGACGGGTATCCCTGCTTTTTCCATTCTGATGACATCTTGCAGGGCGAACTCTTTTCCAGCCACACAGGCAATTATGGGCTTCCCCTTGTAGTCGATGCTCTTCAGTGCGTCCGCGTAGCTTTCCAGGATCTCTGCCTGCAGCACGACGATGAAGCTG
>CAZPUO010000200.1:0-4963 GCA_964589745.1 uncultured Methanotrichaceae archaeon | reverse complement strand
GCGATACCCTCGCCCAGGTCACCGCTGATCTGGAGCAGGTCATAGCTTACGTCACTGGTGCGGTCCCTCCGCTGTCCAAATCCACGCCGGCCGTCGGCGCCAGGGCTTCTGTCGCCGGCCCGTCTGTTCCACCTGTTGCCCCGAAATTACCTCCTCCAGCTGCTAAGACCGGCACCTGCATCGGGTGCGGCAGCGATGCCCTCGAATGGGTCACAGGTACCCGCAAAGACAATCACAAGCCCTTCGCCGCGTACAAGTGCCAGGAATGCGGCAAGTGGCAGCCTGAGGTGAAATGATGGCAGAGAGTAATGAAGTAACGGTCACCTCTTTTTTCTGGGAGAAGCTTCCCTGTTCAGGCTGCGGCACGGTTAACGCCTACCAGCCCGGAGCTGAAGGTCAGACCTGTGTCTGTGGAAAGGCCCTAAGTCTGTGGGACTATATCGGTGTTTCGCCTTCCGCTCCATCTTACGACTGCCTCGTAAATTCAAAACATCACCGTCACCCGGACTGGATAGAGCAGTGGGAGGATCTGGAGCTCCGCGGCCCAGTTACTCCGGCGGACTTATGATGGAAAAGGAAGGGGCGGCCCGGACGGCCGCCTCTTCACCAGTCCCCGATTTGTTTCTCAAAATAAAAAAACAATTCCCCAACACCTCCCCCAGCCTCAAAGTGCCGGGCCCACAGCAATCGGATCACGTAGCCTGGTCCTCCCCAGGTTGCGCATAGGATACTACGTACTTGACTATTGATTTACTATATCTGTTTTTTTATTGACAAATAAATAATCTGCTTCTAAAATCGGTCGTACGGCGGGCCTTGATTATAAAATATTCGGAAGTGTGCTTATGGCTGAGGAGAGTAAAACAAAAGGCAGCGACCTATTCATAATCGACAATAGCGATCAAGATTGGAAAGTCCGGCAATACCTGCATGATTGGTGTCAGTTTTCCCGAGCCATAGATATTGCCACCGGGTATTTTGAAATTGGGTCACTGCTTGCACTTGATGGTGAGTGGCAGAAGCTCGATAAAATACGCATCCTTATGGGCGATGAGGTTTCGCTGCGAACGAAGAAAGCGTTTGTCGAAGGGTTGAATCAGGTTATTAGACACCTTAACGATAGCATCGAAGACGAAAAGGAAAAGAACGATTTCCTCGAGGGTGTTCCGGCCATTGTTGACGCAATTCGCTCAGGCAAAATCACCTGTAGGGTTTACCGCAAGGACAAGTTTCACGCCAAAGCATATATAACCCATGCCCGCTCCGAAGTCATCGGTTCATTTGGCCTGGTCGGTTCTTCCAATTTCACTTTTCCCGGCCTCAGCGAAAACGTTGAGTTGAATGTGCAGATCACGGGCAGACAGGTCAATGCCCTGCAAGACTGGTATGAGCTATATTGGGATCAGGCGGAGGATGTGACCCCGGAGATTCTGAAGGTACTTGAAAGACAGGTTCACGAATATTCCCCTTTCGATATATACGCCAAGTCGCTCCAGGAGTTCTTCCGCGGACATGAAATAACTGAATCCGAGTGGGAGCAGGCCGAGTCCAAGATGCTTCCCGTCCTGGACCAGTATCAGAAGGAGGGTTACTGGTCCTGCATTAAGATTGCCAAGCAATATGGCGGTGCCTTCCTCTGCGATGGCGTCGGCCTCGGTAAAACCTATATCGGCTTGATGCTTATTGAGCGCCTTATTATGCACGAGCGCAAACGCGTGGCGCTTTTCGTACCAAAAGCCATCAGGATGGATGTGTGGGAACGCGATATCCGTCGTTATCTGCCGCACCTGTGGGGCGACTTCAGCAACCTCGCTATTTTCAATCACACTGATCTTGGTCGTGAGGGCACCTTCCCCAAGAGGTTTGAGCGCATAACCGAGATGGCGGATGTTATTGTTATCGACGAGGCCCACCATTTTCGCAATACGGGGATCAAGGGTACAGGTGAGAAGCAGCCGTCTCGATACTGGAAGCTATTTGATCTTATCGACGCTAAAAGTTGTCCTAAGCAAGTTTTCATGCTGACTGCCACGCCTGTCAACAACCACCTGGACGATTTCAGGCACATGGTTGAGCTTTTCACCCGCCAGAAAGACGATTATTTCCGTTCAACATTGGGCATCAACTCACTGCGCGGGCATTTTACCGGTATGGAACGTGCGCTCCGAAAGGCAGTCCAGCAGACGCAGGATAACACCTCTGTTCAGACCAATATGTTCGAGGCCGAGAATGTTCTTGTTGGTGACGCTCTATTCCGGTCACTCGTAGTCCAGCGTAGCCGCGCCTATGTTAAGGAAAGCCAGTTGCAGGAAGGAGGGACAATAACGAGTTTCCCTGTCCGTGAGGAACCTCGTGTGGCAGAATACTCCGTGAAAAAGACTTACGGGAATCTTCTCAAGTCTGTTGAGCAGGCATTTACGGATAAGAAGGCACTATTCGTACTGGGGATCTACTATCCCCTTTTCTATTACAAAGGTGCAGACCGTTCTATTGACCCTTTTGAAGAGAACCGCCAGAAGCAGGTTGTCACTTTGATACGCACTCAGTTCCTCAAGCGCTTTGAAAGCGCTGCTTATGCTTTCGAGCGTTCCTGTGACCGTCTGCTTATCCGGTTGCTGGCCTGGGCGACCAGGCACAGCGAGACGGAGGCCGAGAAACGTCAGATGGAGCGGTGGAAAGAGCGCCACGCAGACCTTATTGGCTACGTCCATAACCGCCAGCTAGAGCTGTGGGGAAAGGAGGATGAAGATGCCGATGAGGACATAATCACAGAAGAGATGCTCGACGCCATTGAGTACCTCCCGCGCAAGGATTATAAGGTCGAGGAGATATTGGTGGATACGATCCAGGACCTTGACCAGGTTGCCCAGTTCCTAGAGGAGCTGCGCAAGTTCAAGACAAAGAACGATGACAAGCTTCAGGCGCTGGTCAAACTGCTGAAGAAAGACCCTGTGCTGTGCGAGAACAAGGTGCTCATTTTCACGGAGTTCGCCGAGACTGCCCGCTACCTTAAGCAGCAGTTGGTTGAAGCGGGCATTGACGGCGTTGAGGAGATTGACAGCGGATCCAAAGAGGACCGGGGCAAGGTCATATCCCGCTTTGCGCCTTATTACAACGATTCCTCCAGCACACAGTTGGCAGATCAAGGAGTGGGGGAGATCAGGATACTTATCTCCACCGACATCCTCGCAGAAGGCTTGAACCTTCAGGATTGCACAAGGTTGATCAACTATGACTTGCACTGGAACCCAGTTCGTTTGATGCAGCGTATAGGGCGGGTTGATCGCAGGATGAACCCTGAAACCGAAGGCCGCTTGCTGGCTGAGCATCCTGAGCAAAAGGATTTGCGCGGCAAGATTGCCTACTGGAACTTTTTACCACCCGCAGAGCTGGAGGAATTGATTCGGCTTTATTCGCTTGTCTCGCACAAGACCTTGCGTATTTCCAAGACCTTCGGTATCGAAGGCAAGAAATTACTCAGACCCGAAGATGACTATGACGCCCTCCGCAATTTCAACGAGGCCTATGAAGGGACTACTACGCTCCTCGAGAAAATGCGTCTGGAATATCAGCGCTTGCTGCGGGATTACCCCGAACTTGTTGCCCGACTTGACGCTCTCCCCGGCAAAGTGTTCACCGGCAAAAACAACGTCATTACTGGCGCCAGAGCTGTTTTCTTTTGCTATCGACTGCCCAGGCAGGATCACTCGGTTGCCTGCACAGACGATGAATTCCCCTGGACAGAGGCCGCCGGAGAAACCAAGTGGTATCTGTTTGATCTGGCATCCGGTTCTATCGGTGAGGAACCAGCGGATATAGTTGATATCATCCGTTCGTCACCAGAAACTCCCCGCCGGTGCCTCATAGAACGCAAAACACTTTCGGAAGTTAGGGTCAAGCTCGAAAAGCATATCAAGAATACCTACCTCAAAAAAGTGCAGGCTCCCCCGGGAATCAATCCAGTGTTGAAAGCTTGGATGGAGTTGAATTAGAGAGGAGCAAGTATGGTCGCTATCAGTGTGGATCATCTCCGACAGATCAAAACATTGCCTGCTCTTATTGATTTTCTCAGGGATGAGCTCGACTGGCCAGTCGACGTTAGCAAAGTGGATGACCTGGTGTTTGATTACACTCCAAAAGAGCTGGGCTTGGATGAGAAGTACGCCGCTGAGATCAAGGAGATCAAACAATTCCGTCCGCTGTCCTCGAAGCAGCCGTGGGGTATCTTCTGGGTTAGCTTTGAGAAGAAGCAGCTGCCGATGGTAGTTCTCCGCCGCATACTCGGTAACCTGGTTATTAAGACTCGTGCCGGCGTCAGGCGGACCGACCGCCCTGGGTGGCAGCTCCATGACTTGCTTTTCATATCCTCCTATGGTGAAGACGAGCACCGCACGCTTTCTTTCGCTCATTTCTCTGAGGATCCCGATACGCATGAGTTGCCTGTATTGCGCGTGCTGGGTTGGGACGACCAGAACTCCATTATGCAGCTCGACCGTGTAGCGCACCAGTTGAAGGACCATCTCCGTTGGCCAAGCCGCCCGGATGATGTCGAAGCCTGGCGGGAGAACTGGTCCGCTGCCTTCACCGACCGATATCGTGAGGCCATCCGCTCTGCCGATGAGCTTATCCCCCTACTTGCCGGTCTTGCTTCCTCTATTCGCCATCGTGTCCGTAATGTCTTGGATGCTGAGACAGATAAAGGCCCCATGCGGCGTCTCTTCGCAGCAGTGCGTAGCCTGCTGATCCATGATATGACCGAAGATGGCTTTGCTGATATATATGCACAGACTGTGGCTTATGGCCTGCTTTCAGCCCGTTTTTCCCGGCCGACCGGGCTGACTGCGCAGAATCTTGTCCAGCTCACCGCTGTCTCCAATCCGTTTCTCGAGAACTTGCTCGAAAACCTTTTCCGCCTCAACCGCGGCAAGTTTCATTTTGATGTTGATGAAGTTGGTATCAACGA
>CAZPUO010000199.1:0-5008 GCA_964589745.1 uncultured Methanotrichaceae archaeon | reverse complement strand
GCTGTAAGAACGAGGGCAAGCTTTTCGGCTTGGCTCTTGAGGCAGAGGAATTCAAGAGGCAGATCCTTCGTGGACGAGCCTTTGAAGATCCAGAAGCCAAAAGAGGTGCTGTCTTTGGGCGGCATTCGGAAAGCACCAGAGAAGGCTGAGAGACTCCTAAGGTCGGGAGATATGCACGCCCTAACCGGCGTAGCATGCCTTTGAATCAGCTTATCTGGAGTCCTCGCCAAGGGCAGGACGCGGCACAAAGCCGTGGCAGAGGAGAGGCAAGTAGCAGGCTCCACATCTTAATGGTGTCGGGTCCCTGTGAGATGGGCGCTGTGCGACATTCCAGTGCTGTGCTTGCCGCTCAACCCGGCTGATAGTCGAGCTCCGGGCAGGGTCAGGCCTTCACAACGTGACAGGCTCCTCCTGAGAGGGCGCTGTGGATCGGCGCTGGCCTGCCTGAGACTTCGATTTGCTGTTTTCTGGTTATTTCTATCAAGGCAACTGCTCCTCAATTTTCTGGGGCGAAATTTTGATCTATGATATTCTAGAATCTAAATATGTAATATCATAGATCACATTTCATATCCCAGCTCCTCTGCCTTCATCCCTGAGCTCCCCAGCGTTTAGGCACACATATGAAGAGCATCCAGGATTTCGCGCTGTTTCTTGGTGATTTCAGTTGTGACCTTCTCTCCATCCGGCAAGACCATAATCTTGATCTTTTCAAGTTCAGTTAGCAATCCTTCCACCGAGTATCTTTTATTCAACTGTGCATCGATCATCATCCTCATCAGCTTCATCCTTAAGATCAGAGCAAGGAATGCAATGAAGAGATAACCCCTTAGACTGCTGTTGGTTCTCAGGTTGGCTGGCATCAACTCAATGTCGTTCTTCAACACATCGAACCCTTTCTCAACGCCATCCTTGCTTCTGTAAAGCGCAAGACACTCCACCCAAGAAAACTCGCCTCGATAAAGCAGAATAAACTTTCCCATTTTGTTAATGGCCTGCGAGACCGCATTTTTCCGGAGTGAGACCTGAAACCTGCCGTCGACCGCTTTCCATTCTATGAACTTGGCGTCCCTCTTTGCAGTGGCCCTGAAAACCTCTCCGGGATTCATCCAAGGCTTCAGGCTCTTGGACTTGAGCACTTCCATTAGATCATATAACCGCTTATAAAATGTGTTTCTTTCCTGCTGCTCTCGCTTCTGATCGTAATATGCATATCCGTTCAGCTTGTTTTCTCCAACCTCAATGCTTACGGGCATCACAAACAGCGGTTCTTTTTCATAGAGCTTTAGATGCTCAGGATCATCTATGCTGCTGTGGATGGCGGATATTGCTTCTTTGACGTTCTTGAGATTGCTCGTTGGCGGAATGACGAATGATAGGTCTGCAGATACCATCTCCTCGATGTTATCGGTTGAGAAGAAACCCCTATCCATGATCAGAGTATAATTTCTAACGCCCTGCGCCTTCAATTTTTGGACTGTATTCTTAAGTGTAGATACGTCCGCGATGCTTCCCGGATAAAGATCGTACATCACAGGTATGCCTAGATCTTTGTCCACGATTAGAGACAAGTTGATCTGAGGCAGATCGAGGCCATCTCGATTGTAACCGTATTCCAAGAGACTGATGCTCTGAGAGTAAGATGACAAGGAGGTTATGTCATAAACCAGTGTGCTGCATGTGGATATCTGCTGGATGAGTTTGCGAGAGAATTCTAGATTCACGGTGCTTTCACCAATGTGGCTTAACATTCGAGAAAGGCTCTGCGAGGATAAGGGGTGATCAGGATGGTCTTCAAATATGACGGTACCTTCATACCAGCTTTGGATATGGGTTAATGCCCGGGGACGTGCCGCGTAATTCATCGCCAGGGTCAGAACAGGCCAAACGTCCTTGCCTGGCAGAACACCAGAGAGAAGCCTTTCTAGCTCAAGGTCTTCTGTGATCTTCTTCAGTGGCACGAATTCGCCATGCGACAGAACTTTCTTCGGTATTTGGTCTCTGGAGCGGACTTTGACGGGAATTCCATTGACATTCTTTCCGAGATACTTGCTCTTCTGACGAATTTGTTTCTTCTCTTTGTCATAATAAGGTGTTATCTCGTAAAGGTATTCCTGGCCATTTATCTTTTTGATTCGAATAAAAGACTTCATATGCATATTTAGGCACATAATATTATCTATAGATTTCGGTCTCGAAGATAGCGAAAATTATTTTAATATGCCTAAATTAGGGGGAGTTCAGGTTCAAATCCCTAGCTGTGGTATATGTGCCAAATAACTTTCGCGCAGCTCCTTCTTGTCGATGTGATTATAGATGTCTATAGCTTCGCCGCGAGCATCTCCTCGCAACTCCTTAACAAAATCTCGGGACATGCCAGCTCTAAGCAGATGAGTGACAAACCAGTGGCGGCAGCAATGAGGCGTGAATCTCTCGTCTAGCTTGGTTGAATTTGGATCGTGCAGACCTAATCTCTCAGCGTGCTTCTCGATAATAGTTTCGATGGCCCTTTTTGTCATCATGCCGCCAGCTTTGGATATGAAAAGGGCTGGTTCTCCTGAGCCCCGTCTGTTCTTTCGCGCAGCTAGCCATCTCTGCAAAACAGCAATGCCCTCATTATCCAGGAACAGAACGCGATTGGATCGCTTCTTTTTGAGCTTCAACTTTATCTCGCCCTTGTCGAGATCGACGTCGCCCACGTCTAGGCTAGTGAGCTCGCCTACGCGCATGCCAGTTTTGAAGAGCAGGACGAGTATGCATTTATCCCGGCTGTCAAGGATGGAGTTGACGAGACAAGAGGCATCCTCAATACTGATTAGCTTGCGGATCTCGGAATCGTTGTCATTCTTGTATCGGCGAGGTAGTATTTTCCTAAAAGGAAGAATAGGATTGTACTCAACAAGATCGTCTATTATTAAGAACTCGTAAAATGCGCTCAAGCACGTGTAGATCCTATCGATGGTCTTGAACTTCAATCCCCTGGCCTTGAGATGGGCCAGAAAGGCCCTTAGGTCGTTTTTATCAGCAGTTAAGGGAGTCTTGCCTCTGATTTCCAGAAAGGCGCAATACTCCCTCGCCCGATAAATATAGTCCATGGTCGAGACCATGCCTCTGAGGTTACAGTCTTCGTGGAATCTCTGAACGAGTCTATTTGCATTACCGATTTCAGTGCTGGATGCGGCGATCATTCGATCCACCTCCAGCCGTTGGCAGTTTCTTCGACTAGGCCGAAGCGCCTTAGGGATTCGAGCTGATTGTTGATGAGCTTCACGGCCTCGGTCTCACTGGGAGCTATTCCAAGCTCTTTCAAGATTGAATAGCCTTCGAGGGGTTTGCCATGTTTTAGGATATTAATTAGCTCCTGGTCATGGCGTCTGGTCCCTTCGCCCATTTCAACCTCCTGGAAGCTGGCGTAGCGGGCTTTATAGACATCGGCCTCCAGCTTTTCCAGGAGCAGAGTTTTCATCCTCAGCTCGTTGCGCAGCTTTTGAGCCTCCTCTTTGGTTTCAGCTAGCTCTTTGACCATATCGGATCGAGGGGGGTCATTCTTAGTGGCTCGATAGGATTCGACCGCTTCGAAGACGAATTTCGATAGAGGAAGACCAAGGTTCTTCGCATCCTCCTCCCATTGCTGCTTTGCCTTTTCTGAGGGAAGATAGACACAGACGTATCTTGCCTTCAATCCTGAAGCGACCATTTCAAGCACCTGGGAGCTAAGAGGTACTGAAGGTAAATCTTACCGGTATAAAGTTCTAAGTTGCTTGCAGCGGGGTCCGCCGAGGCAAAGTTTGACTATCAGAAATTGACTCCGAATGCCACCCCTACAAGGAGAAGGGCTCCCACAAACATGCACACTCTTGCACTCCAAACTGCTCCACTTTTGAAGGCTGGCGCGGCTTCTGGGGTCTGCGTCTCCAAAGCGTTAACATTTTTCGCAGTTATGAACATGCTGATTAGACCAAGTACCAGTATACAGGGTATGTACAGGCTTTGCAGTTCTAATGGCAAGAGGTTTGCTGGAGGCAGAGCCCCCTGCATTTTCGTAGCGGCTATCGTGGAGTACGGTTCCACTACTAGAGCCAGAGCACCCCCCAGAAATATGGAGAGACTTGCTAATATCGTAAGGCTCGCCCGTGTTCTGCGCAGGATGGGCAAATGGTTCACAACCTCCACGAGCACAAAGAACGGAAGTATCGGTGTGATGATGGCCGCGGACAGTCCTAACACGACTACAATCTCCAAGAATATCACGTTCATAGTGATTCCATCTAAGAGAAAATCATTCATCCAGCGCAAAAAGTGTGGTCGATAGTAGTGTACTATCAATCCAGGCACCAACACAGATAGCACTATGCCAACTACTACCGGCTCATGAACTGCATCCTCCACGAGACCTATATGCCAGGATCTAGAGATCGCAACGGCGCATGAGCCCATTAGAAATAGGAATGCTTCAAGATTATGTTCAATTTTTTTGACAAAGATTGGACCTAAAAGAACGGCCACGATTATTGGGATCAAACCTATTTCAACTGGAGTAAGCTCCATTTTGAGATCACCACGTATGAGATGCGTCTTTTCCTTTTCGATTTCAATTAAAAATCAAAATTGGTGATAATCTTATATTAAAGCATTGGAAGCATTCAACTTAGAGATAATTGTTAATTATTAATCATAATAATTATCTAATGATGTGGGTTAAGAGATGATGATTCGCTAAGTCTAACGATTTCGATTTAAACATGTCTTGAAATTTAGTACGTGTGCTAAATCCGTATTAAAGTCTTCGGCATTTGTTCGAAATGCGATTAATCATAATAATTAATCTCTCAGATTAGAAAAGAGCCCTGTTCGGGACAATTTTTGTTTAAATCGAACTATAATAGCCGCAAATGAAATTGATTATTTATCCTTTCACCGGAGGATTCCTATTTACCTGAGTTTTAAAGGTTATTCTTAGAGATGGGCACTAACTTCATTCTAATGGCTTCCAGTGTCTTTAATTTTC
>CAZPUO010000198.1:0-5061 GCA_964589745.1 uncultured Methanotrichaceae archaeon | reverse complement strand
CAGCAGTCGAAGTACACCCTGGGCGTGACCATGCAGGAGAACAACATATCCAGCGTGACCGGCATTTGCACCGGCTGAGGAGACCTTGACCGAAGTACCAGCCACCCCAAAATCCGAAAACGAGCAGGATGAGTTTAAGTTCGGCGAGCCTGCGGAGGTGCTGGTGGAGCTAGCCAAGCGGGGAGACATCGACCCCTGGGATATCGACATCGCCCAGACCACAGAGAAGTTTCTTCAGTACATCGATTCTCTGGAGAAGCGCGACCTGCGGATACCGGCCCGAACTCTGCTCTACGCCAGCATCCTCCTGCGCATGAAATCCGACTCCGTGGAAGGGCAGCCGGAGGAGGAGCCCGAGCCGGAAGCAGAGGAGATCGAGGCGGCAGAAAAAGAGGAGATAGACAAACTTCCTCCGCCTCCGGTGCGAAGGCATACCAAGAGGCCTGTGACATTGGACGAGCTAATCTCCGAGCTGAGGAAGGCGGAGATGGTGGGCAGAAGGAAGGCCATGCGGGACCGCTGGCCCACCACGGAGGAGAAGGCTCTGGATCTTTCCCACGAGGAGGGGATCGAGGACAAGATCAAGGCCCTGGGGCCCATTCTAGACGATATGTTCACGAGCAGCAAGACCGTCCCCTTCGGGGATATAAACAAAAGGAGCGAGGACGGAATCACTAACTACGTCTCACTGCTCTTCATGGCCCACAGGAAGCAGGTCTGGCTGGAGCAGGAGGAGATCTTCGGGGATCTGTTCGTGAGAAGGCATCCCTAAAGCGGTTTTTGGGCCGGAGAAAGGTTCGCGCTAAAGAATTTCCTGGTGGAAGAGTTGTAAGCTGACAGCACAACATTACGTGGTAAAACTACTAAATTCCAGGATGAAAAAGTGAAGATAGATTGGAGGGATGAAGTGTGCTTCAACTCTATGCTGCATGGCAAACTTTCTCGTAGCGGTCTTACAAAGCGTGCCAAGCTCAAGCAGGCTGAGAGGTCAAGCGCAGGATTAATAAGTTTTGCATATATGCTAATATATTGAGAAAAAGTTAGCACTTGTGTTTACATGTGCACATAATCGACGAAGTCGAAATATCTCGCGATCTGTGATCTACCTGCATCCGCATAATGATTAATGGAGGAAAAAACCAATGGTTGAAAAAAAGGCATTAACTGCACTACTTGCAGCCCTGTTCCTCGCGACCTCTTTGAGCTTGGCTGCCGAGCAATCCCAGGATTTGACTGTATTTTGCGCCGCCGGTCTCTCCGGAGCATTCAGTGAGCTAGGGCAGCTTTATAAAAATGAATCCAATGTCAGCGTTGCCTTCAACTTTGATGGTGCGCAAGTTCTTCGCACTCAGATCGAGAATGGAGCCTATGCCGATGTCTTTGTTTCCGGAAGCAATAAGCATATGAATGCACTTAAGGCGGAAGGCTTCATGGACAACAGCAGCGTTTTCGTGCTGGCCAAAAACTGGCAGACGATCATAGTTCCCAAAAATAATCCGGCAAGAATTGAAAACCTCTCGGATCTCGCCAGGCCGGGCATCAAGATCGTCATGGGCAGCAAAGATCTGCCTATCACGGATATCACCATGCAGATTTTGAACAAAACCGCAAATGATCCGGCCCTCGGCCCCGATTTCAAGCAGAATGTCCTCTCCAATGTCGTCTCCCAGGAGACAAATATCAATTTCATTGTTGCCAAAGTGGCCCTAGGCGAGGCGGATACAGCCTTTGTCCATAAGTCGGAGGTAAGCTCGGAGTATGCAGCTAAGGTTGCTTTCATCGAGATTCCTGAGAGGTATAACGTCGAATCGGAGTACACGATAGGCTTGTTAGCCGAGTCTAAGTATCCGGAACAGGCAAGAAATTTCCTGGAGCTGGTGAAATCGAACAAAGGAAAGGAGATACTAGCCAAGCATAGCTATGAGGTAACAGGATTGGAATAGAAAATCCTGGCCATGGCTCATCGCCTGCTGGCATCCAGTGATGCCCAGAGGCCGAGCCTGATTACCTTCACATTGTCCACAGCAGTCTTTCCGCGCGGGACGTGATAAACAAGCGGCTCTGAGAAGGATCTGCGCGAGAGCATCACGCATATAAGGGTGCGCCATAGGAAAAAGAATTATCAAGAACGATCCTAGAAGGCCAGTATGTCGAGAAGAGATCTGCTGCTAGAGGCAAAATGCGGCTTCATTGCAGAGCTTGATGCCCAAAGCCGGGACTGTGGCGATGTGTCTTTGCAGGATGATGTGGTCGTAAGCCGCCCGCTCAGCGCTACAGAAGCCATTGGAAATACAGGTCGGGACGATTTTCCAATCATCAAAGGAAAGGAGGTGCTCATGCAGGCCGTCTACAGGGGTTCTGCCGGGCAGGCATTCACGGCGGCTAAAGGCGGATTTCGCGGAACTCTGGGCGACGTACTAGAGCTGCCGCTTTGCGGAAGCTTCGAGCGAGCCGCGCTGATTGCGACAATGAATGCAGTTCTCAGGCATCTCGGCAGGATCGAGAAGACCGTTCATTGCAAAGATGATGGACCAAAAAGGTGTGCAGCCTCGTTTGCGGATTGGATTAGGGAACAGCAAGCCGAGAGGGTGGGGCTGGTGGGCCTGCAGCCTGCGCTTCTAGAAGCGCTAGTAAAGACCCTCGGACCGGAAAGGGTGATGGCCTCGGATCTGGCCGAGGCAGGGTCGGTTCGCTGCCATGTAAAGCTTCTGGACGGAATGAAGCCCCAAGAGATGTTTGAACGTTGCCAGTTGATATTGATATCAGGGTCGACTCTCGCTAATGGCACTATTGATGACCTGATGGAATTAGCTGAGAGCAACAACCAGAGAGTCGTATTCTATGGGACCACTGTAGCTGGAGCTGCATATCTGCTTGGTCTGGACAGAATGTGTCCTTGTTCGACTTGATTTCAATGTGATTTGCATCTCTTAACTGAAATTTAATTTGAAAAAGAATATTTTAAGTATGAATAAGATACAAGAGCGGACGACAACGAAAATAACTCTCTGCGTGATAATGTCTTGTGGTGCTCTCCACCGAGGAAGCTAAACTTTCTCTGAGCGATCTGGCAAAGTGCGTCAGGCTTAGGCAGAAGAGCTGGACAAGAGCCGCTGACCTTTAAGGTCTCGATCTCCCGACTGTGACGAGCATGGGCGGCTCTGCAAAATTTCGTTCTATTTCACCCAAAGCTCCACTTTACCATAAATTGGATCTTGCACCGTGGTCTCCTTGAAGCCGTAATGTACCAGGATTTCTTTCATGGCGCTCAGAGGTGTGCGCACGGCAATCTCGACACCTAAATCCCAGATGGATTTGAATAGCTCTCGCAGATATCCTCTTCGTCGATCAGTGCATTCGATAGTCCTGATTATTATACGGTTGCCCTCGCCCCAGAGGTAGCTGCAGGATAGAAATCGGGTGGAAATAAAACCAATCGTCTTGGCAAACTCACTATCCATCTCAATCATACCCTGTGGTACGATGAACCTTTTATCGATCCCACATGCAGAGTTGCTGCATATCATCGACCTAACCAGCAGGCCGATGAAGACACTCATTTCCATCTTAGCTTCACTAGCGATAATGAAGGCATGCGATATAAAGATTATCACTATTATTAATGATAAATTCAGACCTCCCTTGGAATCATCATTGCCCAATTTCTGCATTATCTTTAGCATTTGTTGGTTTTTGAAATTAATTCACCATTACATCTCTGAATAATTCTTTATTGTATATCAAACAGTCTTTTTTTTGCAAAGCTATCTCATCTCTTCAGCGGCACACAACACGATCATTGATCCAATCGAAAGGCTGAATAGGATACAAGAGAACTTCGATGCTAGGATAGATGAAAGCTTAAATGCGGATCGTGGATGTGATGTTATGAAAGCCATTTTTATGATCTTCTTAATCCTTCTAACCGGGCCCGCTCTAGCTTCTGCTTATACCCCCGAGCAGCAGACCGCCTTAGAGGGTATGCGCCTGAGCTTCCAGCTCGGAGCGGCTTACCAGGAAGCAAGCCAGGGACTAAATGTGGCTGAGTTCAACGCCCTGGCAGATGAGTATAACAAATTCGTCATAGCAAACTTTGGCGAGGATCCTAACCTGCTCATGTCAAAGATGAATGGTGCCGCTGCCACACCGTTGTATCCTGCGGCAATGCCCCAGTATTTGACAGGCGTTTCCCAGAGAGCGCCTTTCAATGACACTACCGATCTCTCAAAATTTGGAAAACAAGAGGTGTTAGCCCAGCTCACAAGTAATGATGAGCAAAATCGAAATATCGCCGAGGCTAATATGGCTGATTGGTTCTTGTATAACTTTTAATCTAATTTTAGCAAATTTTTAATGAAGCATTTGATCGGCGCAGCCTTAGTTCTTTGAGGAGATTTTCATTCAAATGGTATCCATAGCTTGCCATTGCCCATAAATAGCTCAGGATGTACAGATTCAAAGGAAGCAGATCATAGTAATGTACTATGCCTTAAATACCAGGAGCGTCTAACAAACTACGGGCGAGTTATGGTAGCCATAAAGTTGAGCAAATACGGATTGTTCTTGGCTCTGATGGCGTTGGTCGCAATGGCTTGCTCATCCGGGGCAGGGGTTCCATGGATATATGATACGGGATCAAATGCGGCTTCATTGGGTTCTCAGTCCGGTGAAGTGACTGCAGGATCTGCGGCTAGCATCGAAAACGGCGCATCTGCTCAAATTGAAGCCGTAGCTAAGAGCGCTCCTGCAAAGAAGAAAGGCAACCTCTGGACATGGGGTGGTGCTCCCAAAGGGTTTACGGCGTCTAATGGAACTCTGTACTATCCGCCCGGTTATTTCTATCCCTGGACTGGGTTTCCCGATTCTTATTACGGATATACAAAGAGCGGATATTATCCAACATATAATGAGCCTAAGACCTATCATGGTTACTCTTTTGGATTTTCCACGGGAACTCATCCTGGATTTACTGTAATGAGCCTTCTCTATCCTGGCGATGCCTCCGGGTATGATCCCTGGAATAATTATCCTGGGTACGATCCCAGATTCCCCTACGTACTG
>CAZPUO010000197.1:0-5095 GCA_964589745.1 uncultured Methanotrichaceae archaeon | reverse complement strand
GATCCCACACCGAGAATTAGGGCACCTAAGGTTGCAGTCAGGGGTGTGTACTTCATGCCTGTCAGGTACATGACCCCGCCCATCCAGCCTATGACTACTAGCATAGGAAGTACGGGCAGAAGAGCCTTGATCAGATCTCTGTAAATGACTAAGAGCACTATGAAAATCAGCACCAGGCCAAGCAGGGTCATCTCCGTTCGGCCCGTGGTCAGAGCAGCTATAACAGTGGTCATCACCACAGGGTCGCCCGTCTCTCTAACCGATACATCGGAGGGTGGTGTATTCCATGCAATGTCCTTGTCGATCTCCTTGATGAGGCGGTCCGTACCCTCTGCACCTAGACGTGATATCATCTGGCCGACATTAAGATCTATAATGGCTGTGTCGTGTCCGTCCAGATATCTGTCTCGTATTGAGGCGGGCAGGCTGTCTATCAGGCTCCTCGCCAGGGTCTGATCTTGGGGAATCTTGCCTCCATTGGCTTGCTTGACGAAGGTGGCTATGCTTGTGGCACCGTAAATCTGATCTCTGGAATTCTGGAGGTAGGTGCCAAACTCATCCATCCACTCGAGGGTCTTAGGATCAGTTACATCGCTTGTCTGAACCAGGAGCTTGATGGAATCAGTGCCACCAAAGATATCACTCATGTGTCTGAAATCGATCAACGGAGGGAGATCCTGGGGTATATAATTCTTAAAATCGGTATCCACTTGGACCTGCGTATCGGCATAAATCCCGATAAGCGATAGAAGAAGGGCTGCAGCTAGAACAATGTGCCACCTCTGTACACAAATTTCGGCAACCTTCTCCAGGGCCAACCCTATAGGGGTCTCTTTCGGATTATGTTCACCCAAGCCTTCCGCCTGTCTATTCTTAGGAGATCCTCTTTGCTCCACTGCATAGAGTAGGGTTACGCCCACGAAGAGCGCCGAGAGGTAGCAGAGGAAGAGCCCGATAAGGCAGGTCAGCCCGAAATCTCTAGTCATGGGTACCGACGATGTCATGAGGGATACGAATCCCATCGCGGTAATGATCAATGCTATCATAACCGGGAGAGAGACATGACTGACAGTTTCTACTACGGCCTGAACGGGGTTCGTGCCTTTGGCGAACTCTTCGTCGATACGGTTGTGGAACTGAATGGCATAATCGATGCCTATCCCGACTAGCACCGGGAAGGCAGACATGGATACCATGGTGAACGGTATATGCAAGAATCCCATGGCACCGAAGGTCCATATTATCCCCAGGAAGACGATGGGGATGGGCAAGAGCGGCCATTTCACATGCCGGAAGGTGAGCAGCAGTGCAACCACCATCAGCAAGCCCGCAAGGGCGAGGATGGGGCCGTTGCTTTTCGCCATTTCGCTCGTTATCGACATCATAAGTGCAGGTTGGCCGGTGACCGTGACCCCTGCATCCGGAGGGAAGCTGGCCATCTTTACTTGGCCGTTGGTCTCAGTGTAGAGTTCACCCATCTGTGACTCTGTCAAGGTTACCGGCATCTCTATGGAGAGCATGGTGTGCTTTTTATCCGGCATCATGGCTGCGACTGCTTGCAGGTTGTCTGGGCTGGATAATATCTGATCAACGCTCTCCTGAGAAGGAATATCGCGAACCCCTGTTATGCTTGACTCTGCGTTCGCCACTATGTCGGCTATGCTCTGCACACCGATAACATCGGGAGCTTCCTTCATTTTGTCCGAGAGCCTCAGCATTGCTCTGAGGACTTCAGGATTTGTTACGTCGTTTCCTTCAATCAGGACCGCAATGGATTCGGTTCCGAACTTCTCCACGTAGAGGTGGTCATAAAGCTGGTAGAGAGGAGAGTCCTTTCCCACCATGCTTTCTGTGGTCATACCCTGCATCTCTATCTGCTGAGCATAGTGGATCGATATAATGGTCAAGAGCAATGCGGCCGCTATTATTACTATGGGATTTGCCGCCACCCAATAGCCCAATCTTTCCACGCCGCTCAATGAATACACCCAAACAGTTTGTTCGGAATTTGCCGAACATCCGAAACATGCGAAAAGTACTTAAAATTTGTGGTCTTTATGTGATTGATGAACCGAGATGGTAGGGAGACCCTGAAGAGATATATAATTGATGCCTGCGTTAAGGCGGCCAACAACAAGGGCTGTGGAGATGCAGTGGGCGTCCTGCGGGGAACCCTTTTCTTGGCGGAAGAGCCTATGTCCATGGATCGGTTGGTGGAGGAGACAGGTTATAGCAAATCCACGGTCAGTTCTAATATGGGGTTGCTGGAAAACCTGGGGTTGGCCAGGAGGGTGGTGACGCCCGGCGACAAAAGATATCATTATATTCCCGTTACGGATCCTGACACTCTTAAGAAGGCGCTGCTCTCGAATGTAAGGAACGAGATTCAGCTCATCATGGCCGCCCTGGATATGACGGAGAAGGAACTTAAAGCCGGGGAACCAGCATCTGAATCGATATTGGAAAAGATCGCCAGTATAAGACATTTTTACAGGCAGTCCAATAAGTTGCTGGATCTTGTCTCCAGATACACTACTGATGAGCTGATTGATCTCCTGGATAAGCAAATGAACCAGGAGCGCTGAGATCCTTGATCTATATCATTTGATCTATATCAAGAAAAAGATATCAAGAAAAAGATTATTAAAGATAGATTGATCATAAAAACTGTGGTAACTTCGATATTGACGATGACGTTCTTCGATAAGCTTTGATCAATTGATTCTCGTATTCCGGGCGAATTTTCCTCGGGATCGTTCAGCTAGAACTCAATGCACCCGCATTTTCTGTTCCTCACCGGCATCGCCGTCCGGCCCAAAAAGTTCTTCCAGAAGGCCCTGGCAGGCAACGCACATGATAGACTAAAATATATGCTTGGTCATGAGACTGGATTGACATAAGAAGAACGACTATACTCTGGCATTGCGCCATCAGCAAGATGATTGGGCGAATGAGTGCGTATGAACGTAAACATCGAGGCAGAGATAAAACAGTTGCTGCAACACATTGAAGAGTTGCAGGAGAAAGGCGCGGGAGCAGAGTCCTTGTCGACAGTGCTGGGCAGCTTAAAGGGACGCTTAGAAGATCTGATGGTCGCTCTGGAAGGGAACCGCTCTTTACGTGCAATTGAAGAAGGGCTTCGCCAAATGGTTTATCAGTGCTCTGATTGCCTTTTTCTTCAAGATCGCGATCTGCGGTACATCTGGTTTTCCAGGGAAAATCCGTTCGGGATGAATGCTTCGAGAGCTTTGGGCCGCACTGAAATCCAGATCATATCTCCCGTCGAAGCCGCGCGAGTGAGGGAGATCAAAAAGAGGGTCATGGAAACCGGAAAAGAAGAGCGAACACAAGTGCATGCCACCTACCAAGGGTCTGAGCGCTGCTTCGATGCCACCTATTATCCCTGGCGCGATGAATGCGGAAATATCGTGGGCCTGGCAGGTTACGTATGCGATATAACCGAGCAAAAACAGGCCGAGAGAGAGATTGGGAAGATGACAACGGTCGTGGAGACGTCACCCACGGCCATTGTTCTCATCAGTCTTGAAGGCAGAATCGAGTACGTTAACCCCGGCCTTCTTAAGAGCGGAGGCTTTTGCCATGCTCGAGAGGTTCTGGGACGGTCAGTATTTGATTTTACGGATGAGGAAGGAAGAAGCAAGCTGGCGGATGAGATTATTCCAGCCCTCGTTTCTCAGGGTCGGTGGCGCGGAGAGCTCCCCCTGAGGAGAAAGGATGGTAAATCTTTCATTGCAGAGATGATCTCTGCTCTGGTAAAAGATGATTTGGGCGAGCCCAACTACTTCCTGGCCAATTTCTATAACATAACAGACCGTAAACGTGCTGAAGAGGCCCTACTGCTGGACGAGTCCAGGCTGGAGGCATTGCAGAAGCTCAATCAGATGGATGAAGCCTCTCTGAAAGATATAACTGATTACGCTCTGGAGGCAGGTGTGAACCTCACCAACTCCAAGCTGGGCTACCTGGCCTTCGTGGACGAAGAAGAGAAGACGCTCATAATGCATTCCTGGTCCAAAAGAGCTATGCAGGAATGTGACATAGATCACAAGAAGATAGTCTATCCACTGGAGGAAACCGGTCTCTGGGGTGAGGCGTTGCGCCAGCGTCAGGCTGTGATAACCAACGACTATTCAGCCAGCCCAAAAAGAAGAGGGACCCCTCAAGGTCACGTAAAGATCCTGCGTCACATGAATATTCCCATCATTGACAAAGGCAAAATTGTCGTCGTGGCAGGGGTGGGAAATAAAGAAAAGGAGTACGACAACGCAGATGTACGCCAGCTCACATTGCTTATGAGCGGTATGTGGAAGCTCATCCAGCGCCGCAGGACGGAGGAAGAGCTGCGCCTGCGCGATCGGCTGCTGCAGGGAGCTGCCCGGGCCACTAATTACTTGCTAATTTCCGATCCCGAGGCTGTTTTCCAGGCCCTGAGAATCCTTGGAGATGCTGCAGATGCGGACCGGGTCGTTATCCTGGAAAACCATGATTCGGAAAATGGGGAATGCCATCAGAGCTTACTGCTGGAGTGGTCCAAGGAGACCGTGTCGGCCTCCCAGGACTGCAACGCGCAAAAAGACATCTCCTACTAGTCTCTTTTCCCGGGATGGTACGAGATACTTTCCTCCGGCAATGCCATTCAGGGCGTGACCTCGGATCTCTGCATCCCCGGCAAAGGGCAGCCGGAAACTCCAAAGATCAGGTCTCTGTTGCTCTTGCCCATCTTCGTCAACGGCCGGTTTTCTGCGGTCATAGGTTTTGAGGATTGCCGCCAGGAGCGCCGATGGGCCGATAATGAGATCGCCATTCTGAAAACGGCCGCCGGAAGCATCGGTGAAGCTATCATGCGAAGGCGAGCAGAGGAGGCGCTGAAGGAGAGCCAGAGAGCGCTCTCCACGCTGATGGGCAACCTTCCGGGAATGGCCTATCGACGCAGTAACGATAATTCCTGGACCATGGAGTTTGTCAGCGGCGGATGCCTCGAACTTACCGGCTACCGACCGGAGGAGTTGATCCAGAACAAGACCATCTCCTACGCCCAGATCGTCCATCCCGGCGATCTGGAATACATTAAAAG
>CAZPUO010000196.1:0-5189 GCA_964589745.1 uncultured Methanotrichaceae archaeon | reverse complement strand
GCTCCCTACTACCTTCTGTATACGATGTTTGCCGCCACGGACCACCACTGTCTGGAGGTGCTGCTGCAGCTCGGCTCTCTATTATTCATCACTTTGGCCCTCACCAGGAGCGATAAAAGATACCACTTTGCTGTCCTAGCAGGAATTACGATGGCCGCTCTGGCTTACACCTGGGAGGGGGCGGATGTCTACCTGGGAATATTCCTGGTTTTCGCGGCCGTCAAGATGACACTGGACATGAAGAACGGAGCTTCATCTCAGAAGACAGTCACAACCCTTCTGGCAGCCTACAGCCTGGCATTGATTCTGGTCCTGCCGTTCTGGAACACTATCTGGCTGTATTCATCCTTCCTCGGTTTGGTGGTCATGATCGTTGCCCTATCCATCATGCTTGCTCTCTCCCGTCTTCTGGCCAGCAGGATGGTTCCATGGCAAGCGTTTCCCTTGAGCATCCTGGTTCTAGCTTTCGTTTTTGTCCTCCTTTCCCAGCTCTTTGGTGGTCTATTTGGATTTGGTTCATTGATACAGTCCGGGTTCGGGTATCTCTGGGGCGGCGGGATGATCGGAAAAATCGGCGAGGCCGAGCCTCTCGTCTACGATGCGGAGACGTTCTATGCGGTGATATTCTCCGGCTTGGGATTGAATCTTCTCTTCTCCTTGGCCGGAATCGTCGCCTCTATTATCTACATCAGGCGCGCTGAAGGCGGAAAGAAACAGGGGCAGTTGCTCCTTCTTGTATGGGCCATCTCTGCGCTTCTTCTCACTATTGGCCAGTCCAGATTTCTTTATCTGTCCACGATCGCCATGGGAGTGCTGATAAGCATACTCTTCTTCCAGGTTCTGGATCTGGTGGAGAGGTATATGGCCATTCGCAAGCAAAAAGTGCCCAAGGGGTTAGCTGTGCTTCTCTTGCTAATTCTTATTTTGCCCACCCTGGCAGATACTATCTCCTTCGCTGAGAGCACGCCTCCTGCAGTGGCGGGAGATTGGTATCAGTCTCTCGTCTGGCTGAAGGATAACAGCAACACCACCAGCTTTTACGATCATCCTGAAAAAGTTCCGGAGTACAGCGTTATGAGCTGGTGGGACTACGGGAACTGGATTCTCTACCTAGCCAAAAGGCCAGTGGTAGCGAATAACTTTCAGGCAGGTTGGGAGGACGCGGCCAGGTTCTATCTCTCCGAGAGCGAGGAGGATGCGATTGCTGTGCTGGATGCTAGACGGTCCAAGTACATCCTGACTGATTATAACCTGATCTATGGCAAGCTTGCGGCTCTCACCACATGGGCGAATGAGGATCTCAATAGTTACACCAAATTAGAAAACTATGGTTCGCAAATAGCCGCCACACCTACGCAGAGGTTCTTCAATACAACCCTAGCGCGCCTTTATTTCTTTGATGGCGCGGGTATGGGCCATTTCCGGTTGATATACGAATCAGCCACTTTTATTGGAGATCAACCACCCAAGAGCGAGGTCAAGATCTTCGAGTATGTTCCCGGTGCATTGATCCGGGTCAAGACTGGGCCCGGCCAGCGGGTGGGGGCATTGCTGAATATGACCTCCAATCAGGGCCGGGCTTTCTCTTATGTCAATGAGGCAACGCCCAGGGAAGGCGCCTTTGAGGTGAGAGTACCATACTCTACTGAGAGGCGATATGGAACCTATGCCCTCAGTCCCTATCTCATCTTCTCCGGAAATGAAGCAGGTGTGCGGATGCAGAACATAAATGTGAGTGAGAAAGATGTTCTTGAAGGCAAGACTATTGAGATAAATCTCTGAGAGCTAGGCAGGATCCTCAATCCTGGGGTCCTTCGGTCTTTTTTTAGGACGCATAGCTGGATGCCAGCAAGGTTTTCAGTGTATCAGCATTATGGGCAGGTCATCGTTCTTCTTCATAACTTCAAGGATCTGGGTTGGTGCTATTTTGTCGGTGGATCAGAGTCCATAATCGATCTCATCTGTCAGGCTGCATTTTTAGCAGCAGTATCTGCGAGCGTCTTTCCAGCTACGACACCGAGATTGGAAGACCGAGATCTTCAGGAATATGCAGTGGAAAGAAAGGCTAAAAGCAATATTGAAATCTCAATTGGCTTCTTCCTGCAAAAAAGGAGAGATCAGCGCCAGGGGCGAATCCATAGTGCTGATCTCCGATCAACTTAGTGGAATTTTATACGCAGGGCAGCCAGTCAACGCTGATGGCACCACAGGTTGAGTTGCCCCAGAGCTGGATGAACTTCTCGATGGAGAAGACACCAGTGAGGTCCTCGACGCTGCGGCCGTATTCTGCATGGCGTCCCTTGAGCTGTGGATCTCCTTGAGGATCTCTGGAGATCCATCCAATGTGAGCCACACCGATCACGTTGCTGTTGAGGTTGGCTTCCAAGACGCCTGTACAGCAGGGCGTCGGGGAATCAGCGGTATTATAAGCCCTGGTCTTGACCTCGGTGGTCTTCTGCAGGTGCTCAGCGTGGGTATACATCTCGGTCAACACAGCGCCGATTGCGTAGTTCTGCACGCAGAGCTTGTCTACCCATTTCTGGTCATAGGTGCCGGTCTGGTAAGAGATAGGCATGTACTCCAGTTCCTGCTCCGAGGTGAAGTTGATATAGTCCATGGGGGAAGTGCCGGTCGGCCAGGGACAGTTCAAATCCGAGGGCTGCCTTTCCGCCTCAAGCTCTATCCTGGACGTGATCACGTTCCCCGAGCCTGACTGCTTTTCGACCAGCTTGGCTCCATTAAAGCCGTTCTCCGTGGAGATCACCATTTCCAGGTTTCTGTACCCCACTCCTTTTACCGACGATTTCTCGTACATGTAGTTGGCAGCGCTTGCCATGCCTACGAGAGCCACAACGATAACCGCCAGTGTGATAAGGTTTCGCTTCAATCCACACTACCTCCTTTAGCCTGGACAGCCGCTTGAGATTGAGCTGGAGATCTTGAGCCTTTCAGAATTAAAGCAAAAGCCATTGATCTCTTTAAGCCAGGCCATACCTCTCCTGATACCCTAACACCCCGCACTCCTGGTTCTCTGGTGTCTATTTCAAGGTTTTGGCCGTCATTTATATAGGAGGCGTGCCATCAAGGAAAATAATTAAAATATTTTAAAAAGATGCAATAAGCATAATTAAATCTTAAGGCGAGATTATAAAAACTTCCAAAAAAAATGGAAAGCTCATGACGACTGCGTGAATGCGTTAAGCTTATTCACGAAGTTATTGCATGAGCCGCTCAGACATGGACTGGTGAAGGTGGGACTGCCGGGACTTGGGATGCTGATGCCCGGTGTTTTCATACAATCTGCCTCCAGACAGGGTGGATTGGATTTAGTATTGTCCCGGAAGAGTATCCTTCTGTTGATCTCAAAAGATCCGACGTATTCCTCGTACTCCTTCAGGTTCTTCTGGCCTGGAATTGCCTGCCTGGCGTCTATAGTGTAAATTCCTGTGAAGTTGTCCGCGGTCTTGAACTCGGCCATCTTCTTCAGAGATCCTGTTTGGTGCAGGGTGAAGTCCTGATTCTTGAATTCCATCTGTTGCACATCATAGCTCTCCTGCACTTTTGCCCCCACTCCTCCGAAGATCGCCGAGCTCCTGAAGTTCTCGGATCCCAGGAGCGCATCTCCAGGAAAAACGGCATTGTAGTTGTCCACAGCGTCCTGTTCCTGGAAGTTGGCGTTCTTGCCCTTCGCCTGATCCACCAGATACTCATTCTTTACAAGGGCGTCCACGCTGCCGCTGAATAATATGTTCTTTGTGGATTTGATCCCCGAGTTCATGGACCTTACATCCTTGTTGATCTGGAACTGACCGGTGCCGCTCACCGCGGTCTCAGAAGCATAATCCAAAGCCTGAACCTTGAAATTTGCATTTGCTTCGCCGGAATGGCGGCATCTGGCCGAGGCTTCCACTCCGAACCGGTACGCTCCGGACACAGCATTCATGTCCGGCTGAACCTGCAGGGTCTGGGAACGGGATACTCCTGCCGGGATGTTCAAAGTCGTGCCTGTCCAGCTGAACCACTCCGGAGCACAATCTTCGGGCTTGATATTAACCTCAGCCTCCACATCCGTCGTCCCCTCGTTCTTTACGGTGACAAGGAAATCCAGTGGCTTTCCTTGGGTTGTGTATGATTTGTCCGGCAGAGACTCCGGCCCCGTTAGGCCGATGGTCACCGAAAGGCTACCTAAAATCTGCGGACAAGGACTGGGCAGATAAGCAGGCAATGACGGAGTTGATGGATTGATCCAGGTGTTGCCCGAAACATCGCTCGACCCCACCCCTGGGTCCTCGACAGTGGCAGAAGCCAGGCCTGCCATCAAGATGAATATTATCAGCAATCTTTTCATTGTTACCCCCCACTAAATAAGAAAAGAAAAGCTGCTGGGCTATTTTAGCCTAGCAGTCTATGCCTTCGCATGGCGCATGCTCCTTCTCAGGAACCGGGTTCTCGTGGAACTTGATGGTCTTCTCGGCTTCGAACTTTCCAGTGAACATCTCGTGAGCCTTGATGTCCTTGTAGAATATCTTGTGCCAAGTTGCGTCGGTGCCCCATGTGCCGTTGAAGGTGTTCTTGGTATCAATGCCTATCAGATGAGCCGGATTGCTGCCCATCAGATCGGCAACTGCATCCGTATTTCTTCCAGCATTCTTCAGATTTTTTACGACATCTTCTGGCGTCATGCAATACTTCGGTTCGTATGGCGTGGTCGAGGAGAAGAAGCCAGTCTCATCCTGCTCCATCTCGTTTACCGAGTACAGCTCTTGCACGTTGGCGCCAATGCCGCCATAGAATTCTTTGGAGTTGAGGAACCTTCCGCCGGTAAGAGGCGTCGCTCCTGAATAGGTCAACTTCGTGCTCTCGAAGAGGTTCAGGTTTGACTCGTTTCCGCCATTGACCGAGGATATGTTTCTCTTGAGCTTATCTGCATCCTGCGAATAGGCATGCTCCTGATCGAGCTCGAGGTCGCCGTCTCCGGCCATGGTGTTATAATACTCGAGCGCAATTTTCTTGTCGATTATCGATGTGCTGACGTCGACAACCCCTGTTCCTGATACTTTTTGGTTTTCACAAAACTGTTCATATTGCACAGGCGGAACTATGGGTGGAGTTGCCAACACAGTGCCACACAACCCTATAAGGGCGACCGCTAGTGCCAATGCTACTACTCCCTTCATGTTATATTCACC
>CAZPUO010000195.1:0-5250 GCA_964589745.1 uncultured Methanotrichaceae archaeon | reverse complement strand
CTGTGAGCGAGTTTCATGGCTATCTCGATGTGCTCATCTCCAAAGGCCACCTGAAGGTTATAAGCCTGGATTATTCGATCTCCAAGATTGTTCTGGAATGCGCCAGGGATTATCGTCTTCTTCCAAGGGACGCCTTGCACACCGCCTGCTGCAAGGCTTTTGGGATAAAGGAGATGGCTACAAATGACGGCGATTTTAATCGTGTCAGCTTTCTGAATTTATGGAAACCATGAAACCCACACCAAAGGGCCGCAAGCCCGCTGCCGCACCTGCCCCGAGCGCCCGCACGCGCACCGGTCCGGCGAGCGGTTCGGCCAAGCGCACTTGTTCGAATTATCGCAGAATGTGGTTGCCGCATACACATCGAGCACGCAACGCGAGCCACCCGCAACCGATCGATCTGCGGCTCATCTGGCAAAGGCGGCGCAAGATATATTTCCTTCATCAGCTAATAGAAGATCTGCATGTTCTCCGAGTACATCGAAGCGGCTCTTGAAAAAGCTGTTTACAAAACCATCGAGGACGAGGAACCGATCTTCGTATCAGTGCCAGAACTTCCCGGAGCCTGGGCCACGGGCAAGACCGTTGAAGAGGCCCGCAAAGAGCGTATCTCGGTTATCGAAGGCTGGATAGCTCTCAGGCTCCGAATGGGAAGGTCCATACCACCAATAAGCGGCCACACGATGACCGAATCAATTGAACCAGTGAGCGCCGTTGAGTAGACTTGTGCGGTTTTCAAGGGCGAAGTCGATCCGGCGTTTGAAGAAGCTGAAATTCGAAGGACCGTTTCCGGGCTCGGATCATGACTTCATGGTCCGCGGAGACTGCGAGATATTATTAGCATCCATATGGCGACAATTTTGGCATTAAGTAGCTTAACTTCACGGCCTGCACCTCCTGCAAAGCAGCCCACGGTATTGCCTTCAGATTGCTTATGGATGTTAACGATTCCTCGTTATATTTGCGCTCAAGCGTCAGAGATTAGGGCGTTCTGATTGCTCTCACCGTTCCCGACACGGGTTCAGCTCCCGGTCTGAATACGCTATACGATGATGCCAAATGCAGCCTGCTTATATCCAGTGATATCGAATAGAGTTCAGTGCCGCTACCGGGAACCACATTCAGGATCATGCTGCTGCCTGAGATTGCCCCGCTGGCAGTCGCTCCTTGGGCTGCCTGACCCAAGGTTATGCTTCCGCTGCCGAAAATCCTTGGTCCGGATTGATATAGATACAAATCCATTGCCCTGCCCTCGGAAAGCTCCAGATGCCAGCGACCAGCGGCATTTGTGAGCAGTTGGCTAGCTGCATTCTTGCTTGCAGTGTTACCGAAAATTTTGCTGGATGATTTACCGGTGGCGGGTCTTGCCACAACCGACCCAAGAGCTGATATCGGCCTATCCATGGACTCCTGCATCTCTCTCAAAGCCGGATCAGATGAAACATAGTGGCTCCCCGGCGAGGAAAAGATAGGGTCGGTAAAATACTGCCCGATATCGCCGTGATCGCCGCTGCTTACGTACCCTCCTTCCAGCCAATCATCGGCTCCCGATACTGCTATCAAAATGGTCATTAGCCCCAAAACGCCGTAAGTCTTAATCACAATTTCACCTGCAAACTATAATTCGTCAATTGACTTAAAGCTAACCGTGGGAAATTCGTATAATGAATACCGAGGTAAATAAGAATTCCAGAGGTGGAAAATATGCCCCACGAAAAGAAAATACTGCATGGGTCTAAATGTTAGGCGTCCATTTTTCAGATTCTTGCTCACCTCCACGCTGATTGGTCACGGCCATTATTCCGCCGCCTGAGAGGGAAGACCATGGCACCAGGAAAACGGGTGGGGTCTGCGAGGATTGTGGTTCTGCCACAAAAGATCTGAAAAAATACGGCAAGAATATGCCCGGTGGGACACTGGGACCCTCCATTTTTTCGAAACCGATTGCCGATTCGTGATAATATAGTTCGGACTCATAATCGAATGGCATAGCCTTTCTTGACTATGGTTCTTGCCCTGTCTTAAGCTTAATTTTCTGCTGCCTTGTTATTCTCTTTCATAATCGAGCTAGTTACCTACAGGAGCGAAAACTTTATATTCGTCAAATGTCGTATTGAAAATTATGGGGGATTATGCAGATGCCGATCTGGCTCTGGCCGCAATCGGAAAGGAACTGGAAAAGAACCTGAATAACTGGGAAGCATGGTCAGCCAAAGCTGATGTGTTATTATCGATGGGGATGAATGAAATCGCAATTCGATGCTGTGATAGGTCTCTCACGCTTAATCCAGAAAATAAATTTGCCTGGCTAACCAAGGGAAAAGCACTGGAGCGGCTGGGAAAGCACGAAGAAGCAAAAGTCTGTTTAGAGAGAGCAAAAATCATCCCATAGAATCTTTAAAATATCATTCCCGTTCCCATCAACTTATTTTCTCTTTCTCAGCTCCTGCCTTGAATCCCCTGGCCACTTTGCTCAAACGAATGGCTTTTAAGGTTCGACACGAGATGTCCTGCTGTATGCCGTTTCTCTGTTGCGGGCAGCAAACACACAAAGCGTTTATGCGATCACGGCTTAACACTGAGAGTCAGAGATCTCAAATGCTGGCACAATCTGTCATGGCGAACGCCCGGCCAAAAAAGCAAATGTAATTTTCAGAGCTTAGAGCAAGAGACGGCCCAAAAGATTTATATCTGATAATGTCTCTATCGTCATTTGCCGTAAAAGGAGACGGTAGTAGTTGGCGTTGGAAACTATTCTAAGGCAGAAGGTCTCCTTCGCAATACCATGAAACAGGTGGTTTGATGAAAAGAAAAATTAAGGTAGACAATGCTGGGCGAGCCAATGCCGGGCCACCTGGTATTGTATCGAGCCAAGATGAATCCACTTTTGTTCTTATGTCCTTGATGGATTTCAGTCTTGTTGAACGACCATTAACGTTGAAGGTGATCAAATGTTTGGCGTCTTAATGTTCGGGTGCGTTCTTTCCGACGAGCTTCTTGGCCTGACGGAATATTATGGTGCCTTATGGTGCCGTTCTCGGCAGGAAAGGCCTGGCCAGAAGAGAGAGCGAGTTCAGAACGAATAAGCTCAGCCTGATCCTGGATTTCGTCAGGACCATTGGCATTCCAGAGAACCTTAAGAGGGAATTAACCTCTGCGATCATCGATGCCTGGAGGCTGCAGGTTCCGGAGAAGACATTGAGATAGCGAGAAGAAGAGCTGAAACGAGTCGTGGGCAGTATTAATAGTATCAAAAATGCAGCCAAATGGACAGAAAAGTGTACAAGCCCGATGAATGCATCACAGCTCAATTTCAAGGTCGTTTCGGATCTCCCCATATCGCCTTCAGATCTCCCGTCCATAGATGCCCCGCGGATTTATGATCTGCTCGACCAGGTCATGGATTATTGCATATCTTTGACTATTCCCTGACAGATGACAGGCTCTGCATTAGCTCAGAGTGCAGTCGCTCTTAGCCTTCTTTTGGATCTTGGTAATAGATCTAACCTCGGTCTCGCCTTCCGTTAAGCTCGATGAGGAAACCATATTCTTCTGGTTGCATGTTCCGGGCATTTGAAGTTTGATCAATTTTGGGACATGTTTAAGTCGTAGCGTGTCCTATAGAATAGAAATGACAGAGCCAAACCTCCTCGATGTAGTTCAGTCTCACATTTCTCAGTGCGGTTGCGATCTAGGTCTGGATGAGAATGTGATGGAGCTTCTTCGCTCACCTTTGCGTGAGCTGATCGTTTCTTTGCCTGTTCGCATGGATGATGGCCGATTGAAGGTCTTTCAGGGGTTTCGCGTGCAGTACAACGACGCCCTGGGACCCATGAAAGGAGGCGTTCGCTTTTATCCCGTACAGAGCCTGGAGAGCGTGCGAGCCCTGGCGGCCCTCATGACCTGGAAGTGCTCGTTGCACGGTCTGCCCCTGGGCGGGAGCAAAGGCGGCGTGATCTGCAACACCAGGGAGCTCTCCAAGAAAGAGCTGGAGAGGCTGAGCCGTGCTTACGTCCGGGGGATTTACAGCTTCATTGGACCTCGAAGAGATATTCCCGCCCCGGATGTCGGAACCAATGCTACCGTAATGGCCTGGATGGCTGATGAGTACTCCTGCTTGGCTAAAGAAAACGTCTTCGGCATAGTGACCGGCAAGCCCCTGTTCCTGGGAGGCTCTGCTGGCAGGGAGGAGGCCACGGCCAGGGGCGGCTGGTACGCCATCCGGGAGGCGGCGAAGAGCATCGGCCTGGAGTTGGCAGGGGCGCGCGTGGCCGTGCAGGGCTTCGGCAACGTGGGCTATCACGCCGCCCGGCTGGCGGCTGCGTTTGGCTGTAGGCTTGTGGCTGTGAGCGATAGCAAAGGCGGGATACTGAAGGAGGAAGGCCTCGTCCCGGAGGCAGTCCAGGAGCACAAGGCTAAGAGCGATTCAGTGGTGGGCTTCCCCGGCGCGAAGAACATCTCCAACCAGGAGCTTCTGGAGTTAGACGTGGACTTGCTCGTTCCAGCTGCTCTGGAAGGAGCAATCACCGCCGCCAATGCGGACCGCATCAGGGCCAGGATCGTTGCCGAGATGGCCAACGGGCCGACCACGCATGAGGCGGACACAGTGCTCAGCAAAAGGGGCATTCACCTCATACCGGACATCCTCTGCAACGCCGGCGGTGTGATCGTCTCCTACTTCGAGATGGTGCAGAACTTCGACCTGTGGTCCTGGGACGAGGCGGATATTAACCGGCTTTTGGACAGGAAGATGGTGCAGGCCTACGATGCGGTACGAAAGACCTCACAAAAAGAGAAGTTCAATATGAGGCAAGCGGCGTACGTGGTGGCCGTCAAGAGGCTGGTGGAAGCCATGAGGACGAGGGGGTGGGTATAGTAAGGTCAATTTTTTTGGGTAACATTTTGAGCATGATGGATACTATTTAAGCCGGATCTCTTCTTAGAGCTTATGATACGAAGTTATTGCCATCAAATAGGCAGAATTGCTTTTGTTCGCTTTTCTTTTAAATAGATATAAAAATACCTCAGATATAGAAATGTCTTAGGATCACTGCAATATCGGCGATGTTCATGGAATATTCGCAAGCCATTGGCAAGATATCTATTGCAAAGCAACACTTTTAAAGGTATTGATGCCTAATGACCAGGTTAAGATGTGTCCGCTCAGCATGAGGGAGATCAGCAGCGTGTTGCCTTATTTCCCTTGAGCAAAGATGTGAAATTATTATGGTAGCTGTTAAAAATATATAA
>CAZPUO010000194.1:0-5309 GCA_964589745.1 uncultured Methanotrichaceae archaeon | reverse complement strand
GGTTTTCATGCTCATCCCCGCAGCGAGCTGCGGGGTATTCACTTAAAAATAAATAAAATGAAGAGAAATTGTATAGAAATTTTTGTTATTTTTAATACATTTCAATCTCCACAATGAGATCGTTGTAGTCGCGGTCCTTTTTCCTTATATTGCCATAATCATTGCTGGTCCCTCGGAAAGGGTGAGATGAGCTCGTAGACGTTGGCTAAATATTGTGAACTCCTCTCGCGGTATCCGGAATCTCGTCCTGATTCTTCCGACGAAGTCGGAAGGCAGGCGAACTCGGGTGTTCTGACTATGCCTCGACTTTTTCGAGGCTGCCATCGACGTAGTCGTGGCACGTCGGAACTCTCGCCGTTATTAACGATATCGTTCTTCGCAATCCTATGAACAAAAATTGATGCTCTTACAATAATTCCTTATCCAACTTCAGAAAGATAGTTATTAATACTGCGCCTGCGCTAGAAGGGCTTGGGAGAGGCAGGACCATGGAGGTTGTCGTAAAGCGATCCAGGAGGCGCAAGAAGACCATCCAGGCCAGAATGATAGAGGGAAGGATGGAGGTCTTAGCGCCTGCATATATTTCGGACGCTGTTTTGAAGACGCATATCTCACGTCTGCAAGCCAGGCTCGTTAAGAGGAATGCAACCAGAGACGATGCCCACCTGGACGCCCGAGCCATCCATCTGAACAAGAAATATTTCCAGGGATGTTTGACCTGGAACTCCATTCAGTATTCCGAACGCCAAGAGCGGAGGCGCGGGTCCTGCAACTTCACTACAAAGACCATCCGCATCAGCCAGAAGCTGTCCCGGCTGCCTCAATGGGTCGAGGACTACGTGATTGTGCACGAATTGGCCCATCTTCTGGAGCCCAACCACGGCAAAAGGTTCAAGGCTCTGGTGCGCAGATATCCGCTGGCAGAGAGGGCCATTGGATTTCTGATCGCTTCGGAGACCATGAAGGGAAGCCCAAGCGGTAGTTAAAACCGCCAAATGTTCAATCTGATGAAAACATACTCCGCCTGGCAGGAAAGCATAGCGATACCCGGCAAGAGACTTCATTATGGCCATTATGTTTTTAAATCAGTCACTATGGCCCAGTGGCAAGGACTTTCAGGGAGCAAACTTACCGTGCCCGCAGGTGCAGATGAGTCCGGCATTGGCCGAAGCTCTGGAAACGAAATCTTAGCGTGGCTATCCCAAATTGAAATATTTTCTTTAAATATTTTAATTTTAAAATATGATTAGTCCCATTAGCAATTAATATTTGAAAATCGATTATTTGCTACAGGCCTTAAAGTATCCATTCATGACACACACAGACTCCACGGGGCCAACCTGCTCGAACTGCTGACAGGGAGTTCCCTGGTAGCACGGCAGATAGTTGGATGATGCAGGATGTGCGGCCGCTCTCAGAGGAGAGATGAGGGCAGCGTTCTCCAGCAGGCTTGAGAATCATGGCTTCAGGATCCTGGGAACGAGCGTGCCATCCGGTAGTATAGAGCGGGGGTTAACAATGGAGATATCCAAGAGAAGGCAACAATTGCCGCACCTCAAACAGATCATGGTCTTATTTAATTATCACTGACACATTTGTAGGTTACTATTCCCGAAGCCCGCCGACTTCACCATCCGAGAAGGACTGAAAGTAGTAGGGATCTAGTTTGGTACGACCTGTTTGCGGGATGAATTGGTCACGAAATGATTGGTACAAAGACGGATGAATGTTAATCACAAGACTGATAAGAATCAGAAGGGTCCGCACTCAAAAAAACAGCTTTGCGGACCAATCCTTTTTAAATCAATGTTCGCATAGGTTACACGGAGATCTCGCTGGCAAATCTGTCGATCTTCTCTTTATATATCTCCTTGATCGACATCAGAGCCATATCGGGATATCCTGCATCTTTTACTGCATTTTCGAAATCGCTGATGGCCTCGCTATAGGCTTTCATGTACACGTACATCATCACAAGATACAGATTGCTTGATGTTCCCAAATTCATGAATAACATCTGCCTTTTATTTCAAATCAGCTCTTGATTCCTTTTCCTGGTGGCAAATCAGCCTTCCAGCTTGCCAAGTCGTTGGGCTTGACATGAGACAGCCCCAACAAGGAATTATATAAAGCTGGTTGTGCAGCGTTCATAAAGAGTATGAAACCAGAAAAATGATAACAGTAACAAATGAAGATGGTAATAGTAATAGCTATAAAAGATTAAACCCAATATTTTGCTGATGAGAACATGAGAGTTCTGGTACCCCTGGCAGAGGGCTTTGAAGAGATCGAGGCCGTCAATGTAATCGACATTTTGAGACGCGCTGATGTGGAGGTTGTAACGGCAGGACTGAAGGAAGGGCCGATAGAAGGCTCTCATAAAATTAAGGTGCTGCCCGATACCAGCTTAGACAAAATTGATTTCAGAGACTTCGACGGCCTGATTTTGCCTGGAGGCTCTCCTGGCTTTGTGAACCTGGGAAACGATGAGCGCATCCTGAACATGGCACGGGAGATGGATCGTGCTGGAAAATACATCGCGGCGATATGCGCAGCGCCATCGGTGCTGATTAAGGCCAAAGTCCTGCAGGGACGAAAGGCTACGGTCAGCCCTTCGGGCAAGGCCCAGGTGGAGGCCTGCGCAAAGTTTTGCGAAGACAGAGTCGTGGTGGATAGAAACCTCATCACCAGTCGGTCTCCGGGAACCGCCCTGGAGTTCGCGTTGAAATTGGTAGAGGTATTTGTAGGCGAAAAGAAGATGAGAGAGGTTAAGCAGCAGACTCTGGCCATCTGCCAGGGCGATTGAATAAATGTCCATTGGAGAATACATTCAGAGATATCTCGGCGTGAAGGCACAAAAACCTAAATCAGAGGTTCAGGCTGCTTCTCCTCTGGCGCCATAGGCAGATCTGCCCGGTGCAGGACCAGGCTTCCTTGGAAGTGCTGGGCCCGGTTCAGAATCAACCGCTTTCCTTCGTCCGTGAGAGCGAAGACCGGAATGGAGATGCCGATCTGAAGCTTCGATCTTCGTCCCATAATATCCCGCACGGCCCGGGAGGCGCAGGACCAGACGATGTCGCAGCTTTCCGCCAAGACCTGTGCTTCTGCTTCGCTTATTCCCGTAGTGTGAACGGCGAGAAGATAGGGCCTCTTTCCTGAAGCTGCCCCAAGCTCCCACAGCGCTCTGGCTTCAGCCGCCCTGGGCCCGGCCACTGTCACAGCAATCCTTGCAAATCCCGCCGCAGCAGCACATTCAAAGCCTTGCACCTGGTCGATGGTTCCTATTCTATCAACAAGAAGACAGCCCCGTTTCTCCAGGCCATCTTGAATCTCTGCAATTGGCATAGTTTTGATGAGCCCGACCATGTGCGCTCCTACGGCCTGCAGCACATCAGGTCTTGACACGACTACCGTTCCCGCGCCCTCGCAGACCACAACTGCGGCATCCACCAGGCCTTCCCTAAGGGCATCCGCGAGGAGTTCAGAGGCTCCGAAGCTCACCGGCTTTTCCTGCAGCTCCAGGATGCGCTCCGGCCCGTACATGCCTAGCATCTGCATGTGCCCTTGCAGGACATTCTCGACGGTCTTGCGGCTTTCGGCCTCGATGCCGTAGAGATCTCTCCTGAGCGGGCAGCTGCAGATCTCCGGATCGGTCAGTACCTCAACTTTTCCGTCTTTCACCCTCACCAGCGCCTTGGCCATCTCCAGCAGATGTTCGGACATGATGTTACCTTTTCCCAAAAGTTAAAATCAGTGAGAAAGCTTTTGCCCTTTCTTCTGGTTTGCCTTATGCCTTTGGCTCCAGCCGTCTTCTAACCGATTCTGCATGACCTTTCAGCCCCTCAGCCTCGGCCAGGGTGGTCACTGTCTCCTCCAGGCCCAGCAGGCCGTCATCTGTGATCATCTGTACCGTTATCTTCTTGGTGAAATGGTCGACATTCAGGCCCGAGAACACCCTGGCATAACCGGAGGTGGGAAGCACATGGTTCGTGCCGCTGGCATAGTCGCCCGCAGCTACCGGCGTGTAGCGGCCAAGGAACACGCTGCCGGCGTTGCGTACGGATCGCAGCATTCCCATGGGATCGACGGTCATTATCTCCAGATGCTCTGGAGCAAAAGCGTTGGAGAAATCCACAGCCTCGTCCAGGTCGCTGGCCACGAGAACCGCGCTGTGCTCAAGGCTTTGCTCCACGATTTCGCTGCGCTCCGCGCTTGCAGCTTGAATCTTCAGCTCTTCGGTCACGGCATTGGCCAAAAGCTCGTCCGTGACCACCAGGACAGACACGGATTTAGGATCATGCTCTCCCTGGGCGATCATGTCTGAGGCGATGACGCCTGGGTCCGCGGTCCGATCGGCTATGATCAGGACCTCGCTCGGGCCCGCCGGGAAGTCGATCTCGACCGTGCCCCTCAGGAGCATCTTGGCCGCAGTGACGTAAATATTGCCAGGGCCGACGATCTTGCTGACGCGCTCTAAGGTATCGGTGCCGAAAGCCATGGCAGCTATGGCTTGAGCCCCGCCCAGCTTGTAGACTTCATCTGCACCGGCCATATCGGCAGCGACAAGCGTGAGAGGTGTGACTGAGCCGTCGGCTTTGGGCGGCGTGCACACTACGATTCTGGGAACGTCCGCCACCTTGGCCGGAATCACAGTCATCAGGGCCGAGCTGGGATAAGCGGCCCTACCGCCCGGCACATAAGCTCCCACGGAGTCCAGGGACACGACCTTTTGGCCCACGGCCACCCCCGGTGAGACCTCTGTCATCCAGAAATCACGTCCCCGCTGCTCATTATGGAATGCGAAGATGTTTTCCGCCGCCTGGGCAAGAGATTCGAGAAGTCGCTCATCTGCCGCTTCGTAGGCAGCATCGATCTCTTCCTGGCTAACCAGCAGGTCGTCCAGCTTGGCACCCTCAAACTTCTCTGTGTACCGGAAAAGAGCCTCGTCCCCCTTCGATCCCACCTCCATGAGGATCTCGTTCACCACGGGCAGCACATCCTGTATGCCCATTTCCCGGGAGAAAAGGGCCTGCATATCTTCGTCTTTCAGCTCTTCCAGCCTCTTGAAAATCATCTCAAAACCTCCATCCTAGCCGTAAAGCAGATCAGGCAGAAGAGCTGCGTCCCCTCTGCACTCTGTAAATCGAGACCACTCTTTCGAGAGTGTCCGCCTCCTGCAGAGATTTGTCATCGCGAACGGTAACCAGCCGCGGGAAACGCAGAGCATATCCAGAAGAATAGTTAGGGCTCTTCTGAATCTCCTCATAGGCCACCTCGAAGATCACAGCCGGCTTCAGCTCCACCTCCAT
>CAZPUO010000193.1:0-5362 GCA_964589745.1 uncultured Methanotrichaceae archaeon | reverse complement strand
CTTTCTTCCTTATCGTGAGCTATAAAGTGATGGATGTCATAAACCATTAAGGTAGAACCTATCATAAAATCGTATGTGTTCATATTTTTACTTTGTTTTTTTCGGGCTTCTGACTTTTTTGACAACTTTTTGATCGTTAGGTTCTTTCATCTCTCTTGAGATTCACCGCGTTGAGATCTGGTTTCAATTGGCTCAGGTTTCCTCGGCAACTTTTTGATTACCGAGAGCCAGAGCAAAAATAAAAGTCCGGGAATACCGATCAAATAAATGAGCGCCCCGGAGTAAGCTGGCGAAATCAGGAAGAGAGAGACATTTGTTAGCCCGTGCGCCAGGGCGATGATGGGCAGGCTTCTGGTCATCCAGAAGAGTAGCCCAAAGACAACTCCCGCGAGGGAGACAAAAACGATCTCGATTGGGAGATGATAGACACTGTGCATAAAGCCGAAAATGACGCTGGTGACCAACAGCCCAGGTATGTGCCCTAGCCTCGCTTCCATTGCCGTCTGCAATGCAGATCTGAAGACGAACTCCTCTACCACGCCAACGAACAGGATCATAGTCACAGAGAGGATCAAAATGTTCTTGAGGCTCACGTCGGGTATGAGCACTCCGGTATGCAGAACATTGTACTCGCCCCAGCCCAGGGCAAAGCCCACGACCATGGCCAGGGGCAAGTATAGCAAGAAGCCTTTTGCGGTCAGTCCAGCCTGAGATCGAGTAAGCATACCTCCCTTCAGGATGAGACCGATGGGCATGAACATGGGGCCGTAAACCAAAGGATAGGTGTAGATGGTCAGATGGAAGAATACTGGCATTGCAACATTCAGCAACCTGAAAAGAGGCAAGAGCATAAGAGCAGGGGCGGTCCTGTTATCAGTATACGCGGATGATAAGATTAAAAGCATCAGGTTCAGGGCGTGGACTATCATCGCAGCCTTCATATCACCCAGAAAGATCAGCGTCTCTGCCAAGATTATCAGAGATATGGGCAGTATGAGATCAAGACCGCTTTTGCGTATATCCTCAAGCCTCATTTCGGTCCTCAATCCATCGAGTCACAACACATACGAGAAAGAGGAAATAAATAGCTTCCCCTGGTCGGAAAAATCTGCAACTTTCAGCTTTTCATTGGCGTGATGCTTGCTCAGGGTCTCCTGGCGTGTTACGGCCTGAGAACGAAAAGAATCGCACGAGAACTTCCGCCTATATTTTCATCTGCCATTTTTGCACAGTACCTGATGCTAGATAAGAATACCCTGGGAAAGCCATAAATTTCCGACGGCCTTCATTCTTGCATGAGAAAAGAGATGGCTTTGCTTTTGGTGATATGCATGTCGCCTTTGCTCGCATGGACGGAGGAAACTCAGCCAGCGGCTCACAGCAGCGACTCTCATGGTGGCGGGCTGATCGTTCTGGAAGGCACGAATTTGATAAAGATTCCGGTTTTGAACATCAGCCAGGGGCTGAATTGGAGCCGATCCTTTGACTATCTTCCTGTCTATGCCGAGAACCAGCCCATCAAGGGCACTTTCTGGGGTCCAAGCGATCGGGCGGGCTCTGAAGTCAGGGTGGCCATCTCTAGGTTCAACACCTCCGATCTCTTGAGTGCCTTCCGGGGAATTGAGAGCGAAACGGAAGAAAAGGGATCGAGAGCTATACTGAACAGCACCGGAGAAGCTCGATTTTCCTTCAACGGCCTTTTCAGTAGTGGCATGTACACTGTTTTCATCTTCGATGAAAACACCTCTACAGTTTTATCCAGGATGCCTTTGCTCGTAACCAAAGGAAATTTAACATTGCAGATGCCTGCCAATATCAAGGCAGGTGATTTCGCGAGGTTTAGGGTGAATATGACCCTGGCAGACAATGAGAGCATCAACCAGAGTAAGATCTTCGCTGCCATCCTGATCTCCCGCAAAGATTATGAAAATGCCAGACTGATTTTAGCAAGCAAAGGCACAGAGGAAAGCCTGAATTCCACGCTATCCATTGGGAACAAATCAATGCAGATGCGAGGTCTGCCCAGCCTATCCTCGGAACTCCTGATGCAAATGCTCTACTTGCTGCCACAGGACAGCACTGCGGGAATGCAGGAATCCAAAGACTCCGGAGCCGATATTCTGCTCATTACCGACCCAGAATGGGAGAAAGGAAGTTATATACTTACCTGTGGAGTTTACGCTTCTGGAAAGGGATTGTGGGGTCTGAGGCAGGAGGCAGTCGAGGTAATTTGATGCGAGCAATCATCGTGCTTACCATTTTTATTTTAGTATCACTCTGCTCAGCCTTTGATCTCAGTCCGTCCAACCCAAGTTCAGGAGACAGAATAACTCTGTCTGGAAGCGCGTCTCCTGGCGAGCTGCTTTCATTTCGATCCAGCTTCTCCATGAACTTGCCAGTGTCGGGAGGTCAATACGAGTATGAGACCGCGGTGGAGATCCCCCAAAAACCCAATCGCTTCGCGGTCACAGCCAAAAATGTCAAGAATCTCGGCGTGGGAGTGAAGATGGGAATTTGGATCACTAAAGAATTTCCCGCCAGCAGCGGGACCGCCAGCATCTCCCACGCAGACGTCCCGCCCGGCAGATATAACCTGAAGATGTATGGTGAGGCGCTGCCCGGATCTTCGAGCGTTCCCGTGGAGGTCGTGGCCGAGACCTCGGCCGAGGCCGATAGCCAGGGAAAATACGTGCTGGTTATCGATACGACCGGGATACCGGCAGGCGATTACAGAATCGAAGGAGCAGGTAATGCCAAGACCATACGAACAGGCGGAACATTATCGCCACCCCTTTCCCAGGACAATGAAGGGGAAGACGCTGGTGTATCTCTTCCTGATCAGAAGGAAGCGCAGGTGGAGATCACGCCCGAGGTCATCCGGTGGTATGCAGCCCAGATAGGCCTTAAGATCCAAAACCAGAGCCAATATGACGAGGCGGTGGGGCTTCTCCACAAGAGGTTATCAGGTGGCTATTGGAGAGTGATCGCACGGGGGCAGCCTCTGGCAGAAGAGGCGGGAGACTGCGAGCAGGTCTACTGTCTGGTCAGGGGCGCTGATGCCTGCACGGTCTGTCGCGAAAAGGATATGCTCATAAGGAATAAGTCTTCTGTAAGCACAGCAACAAAAGAGGTCGGGAGTTCGCTGAGCATCAGCGTCCCCTCCACCGGCGAACCGCAGAAAGATCTCATGGGCTGGATCATCTACCGAATCAAGGAATGGTTGGGCATGCACCCTTGAAGGCTAGAGATGGCGAAGAAGCAGGAGACGATGCCAGCAGACCTGCTGGCATCCATGATATTAGCGCTGGCGACACTGATATTTACTCTGACACCCCTGGCAACCCTTCCGGTGCGCATACCCCTGGGATTATTGATGGTTCTCTTCGTGCCAGGTTATACGCTAATAGCCGCTCTCTTTCCCAAAAAAGAAGACCTTGAGGGAATAGAGCGGATTGCCTTGAGCTTCGGTCTGAGCATCGCGGTAGTGCCCCTCATCGGCCTGGGCCTCAACTATACGCCATGGGGAATAAGGCTGACTCCGGTAGTCATTTCTCTGGCCATCTTCACCATCGTCATGGTGGCCGCCGCCTATCTGCGGCGCATGAACCTGCCTGAGGATCAAAGGCTCACTATTAAATTCCGAGAAAGCATGAACTCCTTGAAACAGGAGCTTCTGGCCTCCGATAGGAGCCGGCTGGATAGGACCCTGAGTGTGCTGTTAGTGTTATCCATAATAATCTCCATCATTGCCCTGGTTTATGTCATAGTAACCCCGAAGCAGGGCGAGAAGTTCACCGAATTTTATATATTGGGCCCGGGAGGAAAGGCCTATGACTATCCCACACACGTCCTGGCGGGCAGCAACAGTAGGGTTATTGTGGGCGTGGTCAACCACGAATATGCTCCTGTGAATTACTCCATGCTCCTGGAGCTGGACAATTCCTCCATCCTAGAGCGAAATCTGACCCTGCAGCACAACCAGACCTGGGAGAGGCCGGTGACTTACGTTCTTAACAGGACCGGAGACCAGCAGAAGCTGCAGTTCCTGCTCTACGAGGACGGAAATTGTACTGCTCCCTACAGAGATCTACACCTCTGGGTGAATGTAACCCGAGATTGATCTCTCTCAAAAGCCTTTAGACGATCGTTCGCCGAAAACTTTGGGCCAGGCTCAAAAAACCGAGCCCCCGATTTTGAGAATTATGAATTATGCAAAAAATGGACAAAAATTGGTGCTTTTCCATCCTGGGAGCTGAGATTTCACTGGCTCAGGAAGGACCGGATCCGAGAGCCAATGCCTCTCGGATTCATCTCGAAGGCAAGGTAAACGAGATAGGCAAAACCAAAGCATTCCGGCACGAGAATAATTGGATCTCTCAGGTCTAAGAGGAGCATCTCTATATAGCCCATAGCATCGATGTGGGTAGCCGTTGGGAACGGACCCAGGAGCGGCCAGAGCAAGATCACAGGAGAGTTCCACATGAAATCCAGGCCCAGGTGGATCAGCACTCCGCCACAGAGGGAGGCGATCCTGACATCCTGGAGACAGAATGCAAGCACTATCAGAAGCAGCAGAAAAAGCAATGTATGAGCAAAGATCCTTCCCATGCTTGGAGTGCCAAACAAGATAGTTCCCAGAGGCTTGTCTATGATATCGGGGAGCATTGAACCCACGGCAACGAAAGCCAGATCGGCGCTTCTTACGAAGCGAGCCATGAAAAGGGCGATTCCCAGATGGGCGAAGAGGAGCATTTAGGTTATAGTCGAACTATCGAGTATTTAGCCATTCCTGGAAATACCCAATAAGGGGTTGCAATTCAATTTTTTTGCCAAAATCATTATCTTTTTGCATCTCTCTTGCAGAGTCACTTGCATATCCATATCAATTAATGCCAGCTGATTAGAATACCATCCTCTGAAATCTCCTCCGCCAAATAGAAGAACCACCACTTGCATCATCGTCTTCCAAGGTCTCTTTCCATGTCTAAGAAGTTCGTGATTACAGGCGGTGCAGGCTTCATAGGCTCGAACCTGACCGCGGCCCTGGCCGACGAGAATGAAGTCGTAGTAATCGACGACCTTTCCACAGGTATAGCAGAAAACCTTCGCGGTCTGGAGGTGCAACTCCGCAAAGGCTGTATCACAGACCTAGCTCTCCTCAAAGACGCCTTCGTGGGCTCTGATTGCATCTTTCACCAGGCGGCCATAGCTTCGGTCAAGAAGAGCATCGAAGACCCGGTTCGGACCGATGAAGTGGGCATCGAAGGAACCCTGAAAGTCCTGATTGCGGCAAGGGATGCCGGAGTTCGGAGGGTGATCCTGGCCTCTTCCGCTGCAGTCTACGGCAGCTCGCCTGAGCTTC
>CAZPUO010000192.1:3830-5387 GCA_964589745.1 uncultured Methanotrichaceae archaeon | reverse complement strand
GGCACGATCCTGGGCGGAATGGCCGGATCGTGCCTTCCTCGGATCTCGATCTCGGCGGCCTCGCCCCTGACAAGGTCAACTGTGCGCTGCCGCTTGGCGATGGAGGGCGTAGGCTTTACTGCAATTTTGCAGACGACGGGAGCGCCCGTGGAGATGCCACCCAGGATGCCTCCTGCATTGTTCCTTTCAAACTCGATCTTGCCTTCTTTAATGGCCATAGGGTCGTTCATCTCGCTTCCTCGCATTCGGGCGCTCTCAATACCTGCGCCGATCTCAACCGCCTTCACAGCACCGAGGCCCATCAGGGCCTTAGCCAGTTCGGCATCGAGCTTGTCAAAGACAGGCTCACCAAGCCCCGCAGGCACGCCTTTGGCGACTATTACTACTACGCCACCCAGGCTATCGCCCTCTTGCCGGACCTGATCCAGAAGCTGGAGCATCTCTTTGGCCGCGGACAGGTCGGGACAGCGAACCGGGTTGGATTCCGCTCTAGCCTTAAGTTCCAGTATATCCGAAGAAGCGATACTGGCCCTGATCCCGCCCAGCTCTGCCACATAAGCTGTGATCTCGATGCCTTCCTTGGTAAGTAGCTTTTTAGCGATGGCTCCGGCGGCCACACGACCTACGGTCTCGCGGGCCGAAGCCCGGCCGCCGCCCCTATGATCGCGAATGCCATACTTGGCCTGGTAGGTGTAGTCTGCATGACCTGGCCTAGGGGTATTTCGAAGGGCATCGTAGGCTGATGAATCCGCGTCCTTGTTCCAGACAATCAGAGAGATCGGTGTCCCGGTGGTCTTGCCCTCGAAGATTCCTGACAAAATCTCCACGCGGTCCGCTTCTTGACGCTTCGAAGATGCCCTGCTCTGGCCGGGACGCCTGCGATCCAGTTCCCTCTGGATGTCTTCATCTGCAAGAGCAAGCCCTGCAGGGCAGCCGTCTACCACGACGCCCACAGCTCTGCCGTGCGACTCACCCCAAGTGGTGATACGAAATAAGGTGCCAAAAGTGTTGCCGGACATTGAAGTATCCATTATTCGACCAAGTATAAATCCTGCTCAGATGAAACATTTATAAAAAATGAGTGCCATTATACTAAGGGGAGTTTTGTATGGCTAAGAAGATGTTCAAAATAGGAGAGAAGCCAGGCGCAGGAACTTACGAATGCGTCTCTTGCAAAGCCGATTGGAAAATTGAGCTGGAGGCGGACAAGCCGCTTCCGCCCTGTGGCACCTGTGGCCAGGGACAGAATGTGAAATACCAGAAGGTCGGTTAAAGTCGTTCCCAGGAACGACTTCGTTTTTACCATTTTCTTTAGAAGATGCGAGCTTTCAAAGCATCGGCTATCAGCGGAGCCACCGAAACTGTGGAAACGCCTTTGTCCAAGGTATCAGTGGCCAGGACTGCCTCTACCCCGGAGCGGTAGAGCTTAAGAATCGCCGAACCCGTGAGCACAGCGTGTACTGCCGCCAGGTATACCTTTCTCGCGCCCTGCTGGCGCAGCAGCGCTATGGCCGTAGCCATGGTGCCGCCCGTTGCTATCATATCATCGAAGATGAC
>CAZPUO010000192.1:0-3730 GCA_964589745.1 uncultured Methanotrichaceae archaeon | reverse complement strand
GGACCTCCGATAATCATCAAAACCACCTTAGCTGCCTACAACTTTCATTCTGACTTTGACCGTAGGTGTGACCATTGCGCCCACCATGCGCAGGTCGGTGCCCACCTCAATATCCCTGAGGAGATCGAAGATATTTCCGGCGAGCATCAAGGACCGAATTGGCTTCGCTTCCTCACCCGGCGCGATCCAAAAACTGTTTCTCGCCTCCACAGAGAAGTCACCTGAAATGGGGTTAGCGGTATGGGCACCTATTAGACCGTTTACAAGGTAACCCTTCGTCTCCGCCAGGAGGTCGTGAGCCCTGGGCGAACCAATGATCAGATTCCGAATGCCCACGCGAGGAACATCGGAATATCCCGAGCGCACCGCATTGCCCGTAGATTTGACCCCATCCTTTCCCGCAGTGTAGCTGTCATAGAGGAACCGCTTTAAAATGCCATCTTCGATGAGAACGGTCTTCTGGGATGGCACGCCCTCGCCGTCGAAGGCCGACGAATCCATGCCGCCCGAAATCAGACCATCATCTACAATCCGGAGGCTTTCCGAAGAGACCTGCTCTCCTACTTTTCCCTTCAGAGAAGAGCGCCCTTTTTGCACGCTGTCCGCGGACAGGGATGATAGCAGAGTGCCCTCCAGCAGCTCAGCGAAAGCCAGGGGTTTGAGTAGCACCTCAAAGGTCCCGCTCTCCGCCTTCACGCCTCCCAAAGACGACCTGGCCATCTCTGCCGCTGCATTTCCCACTTCATCCAGGGAGGTCAGAAGGGTTCGAGAATTCTGGAACTCGCTGCCTGTGGCAACATCTGCTCCTCTGGCGATGGTTTCCAGAGAGGCATGCATCAGAGTTGAAGTCTCCTGCAGCTCAATGCCGTGCGTGTTTACCACAAAACTCGTGCCAGAGACGCAAGAGACGCCCCCGGAGACGGGCTCTGCCCCTTGAACTTCGGCGCAGCCCTGTAGCAGGCTCGCCGCCAAGTCAAGACACTCCTCAGGCCCAATTCCCTCCAGCCGCGCATCGAAGACCCCTTCCGGCCGAAAGACCCTCTCCGGAAGGGGAAGAGAGCGCCAGGATTCGTCCAAACCCCGTGCGCAAGCTGACCGCACGGCGCTGCGGGCAGCTGACGCCAGGAGATCCATGTCGCTGGTGCTGGAAAATCCGACGGCGCCCTTTATAACAGCCCTCAGACCCAGCCCTCGATGAAAGCTCTCGCTGGCCAGTTCTACCAGATTTTTTCGCAGATCCACATTCACGGAGCGGCCCACGATGCCAAAGACCTCTGCCTCCTCTGCTCCCTCTTTCTTTGCCAGGTTCAGGAGCTGGTCTGCATATTTGATGAGGCTATCCGATGTATCTGAGATCTTCATCTCCGCCAGCCTCGCAAGGTGCCTGGGCCCGCTCCATCTCCTGGAGCTTGCCTATGATCTTTTCCATCTCCTTCGCACGCTCCTCTAGAGCCTGCATGCCTACGTCCAGCCCCAGAATTCGGGAGAGAATCCTGAGGACCTCCTGTGCCGCCTTGGGATCAACAAGATATCCGCTGGTAACTCCCATCAAGCAGACGGCATCCATCTTCCGCAGGGCCCCCAGACCCAGCAAAAGCCCGGAGACTCCGATTATGCCTCCACCAGGCTCGTTCTCTTGGAAGACCACACCCTGCTGCTTCATCTCCTCCACCAACTCAATGCTTGTGGCGGCACCCATGACCGTAGGCTTATCAACGAACTGGCCCGTGCCGTAGCCGCCCAATGCATAAATGCGCCGCACCTGGAAGCTCTGAGCAATGTCCAGGATTATGCTCGTGATCTCATAGTGCCCCTCATTGGTGGCGCTCTGATAATCGCCGATGAGTATAAGCAGATCTGGCTCACCGTTCTTTCCTTGACGAGCGTAAATCTCGTTCCTGACCTGCTTGATGGTGCCGTCTTCCTTTACCATGACCTGGGGCGGAAAGTGAGGGGAGTAGATCTCAATGATCTTCTCCGCTTGTAGCTCCTCCACCATGTGATCGGCCACCAGCTTTCCCACATGACCCACGCCAGGCAACCCCTCCACCAGGATGGGGTCCTTGAGTGTAATTTCTTTTATGCGGTGAACTAGGGTCTCCTTCATTTTGCCTCCTGGGTAATAGCTCTCCTGTACTTTCCATAAGGGTCATCGGGAGAGAACCTCGCCGGTTTGGTGATAATAGCGGGAGCGCCGCAGAGGGGACAGATCTCCTTCAGGGTATAGCGGCCGCAGGCCGTACACTTCAGAATCTTGGATCTCATGCTTCTCTGAGGAAGGTGCCTTCTCCGCCGTGCTGCTCGATGTACTTCACCACAGCCTGAGCAGATTTCTTCAAAACAGACTCAGCATGCTTATAATCGGGAGCGGTGACATGGATGCGGTAGCGTGGCGCACCGATGTAGGTAACGCTCAACGCTGCATCCTTGTCTTTAGCGCGCTTGGCCTGCTTGAGGGCTTTGCGGATAACCTCTACTCCATCAGGAGCGGGAGAAGTGATATCCACATAGCCGCTGATATCAACGGAGGGTATCTTGACGTTTTCCTTGGAGAGATTTTCCAGGATCGCCACATCTTCCTCTGGCAGGCCTGCATCTTTCAGAGCATCGGCTCCGCTTATGGCCGCCTCCTCCATAGCCAGGTAGAGGCTATCGTAGGCGGCTACCAGGGCGTCGGCCACGCGCTTGACATCCTCGGGCCTGTCTTTGTAGGCCATCTCCAGCCATTTCCAAGCCTTCTGGTCAGCCTTCCACTCCTGGATCTTCTCCCGCCGCTGATGCTCATTTACATCTTTAAGGGAGAGATCGATATGGTGCCGGGATGTGTCCACATTCAGAACTTTGCAGACGATCTTCTGACCCTCTCGCACGTGGTCGCGGATGTACTTTATCCATCCGCTGGCCACCTCTGAGATGTGGATCAAGCCCTGCTTGCCGGCGTACTCATCCAGAGATACGAAGGCTCCGAAGTCCACAACCTGAGTCACGGTGCAGACTACTAGGGATCCGGGCTCTGGCCAGCCCTCGCGTTGCATCAAAGATCACTCTAAAGCTTCTACTACCTGGGTCTTGATCTCAGCCTTGCCGCCAGTCGGCTCCGCGAGCGTCCGCCCGCAGACCAGGCATTTGACGACCGTGGAGGCTTGGGCAAAGATAATCTGCTCGTTCTCGCAGTCGTTGCACTTTACCTTGATGAACTTGGATGGCAGGCTTATCCCTCCACCAGGTCGAACTTGCCAGCTCGAAAGCCCGCGCGGTTGTGAGCCTTCTTGCAGACGCTGCAGCGATACCTGAGGTTCAGTCTCTTGGTGGGCTTGTCGCCGCCAGGCACCTTCGAGAACTTGCCTTGATTTCCGATTCCATTGGCTCTGAGCTTCTGCCTGGAAATATGAGTCAAGGAGGAAGCCCGGCCCTTTCTCACCCGCTCCACCGTCTGAGCGGTGTGCTTCTTGCAGAATGGGCAGTAAGTCTTAAGCTGTTTTGGCATCTTCACTTCAGATCATCTCTCAATCTTCACTTCAGCCGCTAGATTTTTGTTTCGCAGGTTTTTGGCGTGAACGGCCGGAAGGGCTGCTACATCGTCTTTGGAGAGGAGATAATTCCTCCCGTCAACTCCCACAAACAAAGGAACACTATCCAGCAACCTAACAACTTCGTAGTCCCGGAATATATCTTTCTTGCTCGTTAAAGGCCTTTCGGTGTGAGACACGTGAGCCATTATGGCCTCGCG
>CAZPUO010000191.1:0-5403 GCA_964589745.1 uncultured Methanotrichaceae archaeon | reverse complement strand
AACGATTGCAATTTATGAAAATAACTTTTGAGGATAATGTTATTAATTTAATTCACGATATTCAAATTATTTATACTCTTGGCAATTGCCTTCACGATGGCGGCCCAAAATTTCACTGTCGCAGGCGATCACGTCGGAGGAAAAAGGTTTTATCAGTGGCTAATTAATATCCATCTGGCTCTGGAGGATGAAAAATTGAGGCTTGCCTGGCCGCCGCCCTGGGATCTGATCGCATCTGCATTGATCTCGATCTTGACGCTGGTTCTGATTCAGCTGTCATTTCCATCGATGCAAGGGTTCATCGCCTTCTTTGGCCTTATCCTGGTGATATTAATTCCCGGATACCTTTTCGTCCTTTCTCTGTTCCCGGGTAGGAGCGATCTCGGCTCACGCAGACGGGCGCTCCTCAGCCTAGGCTTTGCTGCCCTGCTGGCTGCTCTGGCAAGCCTGGGCCTGAGTTTCACTCCCAGGGGACTCCAGCCCGCTTCCCTGGCCACCATTCTCTCGCTCCTGGCTTTATTCCTTTCAGCCTTCGCTTACGCACGCTCTTCAGAGCTGCCCAGCAGAAAGAGATTCACCCTCTGGTCAAAGAGGGGATCCAGATCCGGGAGAAAGCTTGCCAGGGCGTCAAGGGCCGTCCCAAAAAGCCGGATCATCTCGCTGTTTTTTGTGCTGCTGATATGCGTTCTCGCCACCCTTGCATTCACCCTAAATACCAACCAGGGCTCATCCAGCGAAAAAGGATATACAGAATTCAACGTCTCCTGGCCGAAGGGAACAGAATACGAAGCTGCATCTCTGCAGGCGGGCAGCAAGATCACAGCCCTAGCGAGAATATTCAATCACGAGAAAGGTTTAATCAACTACACATTGAGGCTCACCTTCAACAACACATCCCTCTTTTCAGAGAATCTGATGCTGAGCCGCAACGAGAGCTGGGAGGGTCCTGTAAGCGGTATCGTGAACGGATCATCAGGGCGGCAAAGGCTGGACTTTCTGCTCTTCAAGGATGGGGATCTGTCTGTGCCCTACCGGCAGAACCAGCTCTGGATCAATTTGACTGAAGATAAATCAGATGATTCGATGAATTTCTCGAAGCTCAACGGATCTTCGGATCTCAATGACGGCTCGGACATCAATGCTTCTGAGAAGGTGCCTCCCGTGACCTTGGAACAAGATACCAGGGTTGTAGTTCAGAGCATAGGAGACGACTCAGGAGGTGGATCTGAGTCCGTTGTGCCGGGAATAAAGCCGTCATCGTCCCAGATCGGTCAAGACTCCAAGATCGGCCAGGAGAGCAAAACGGCAAATGAGGATCATGTACAAGGCTCTGCAGAGCAGCCAAAGAAAATCGCTGAACGGAAATCTGGCAAAGAAGACACTTCAGGTAAACAGGATGGCTCCCATAAGGAAGCCGATTTAAGTTTACAAACGGTAGAAAAATCAGATGGCGTCCTTGATAGCAAACAGAATTCGGAGGGTGCCGACAAGTCTTCAGAAAACGAGGAGATAACGGCAGAACAAGCGGTCTCGTTGTCGGGATCTCCATTAGGTGAAAAGGATGACAGCAACCCCGCAGAAGTCCCAGGTGCGAGCGCCCCGGGAAAGGATGCCAAAATAGCCATCTCGTCTGACGCCGAGAGGCCATCGGCTTCGACAACCGATTCTCCAGAGCCTTCCAAAGACAGAGGCGCTGACGGGAGCTCGGGAGATTACACTGGCGCAAACTCTCCAAAGGAGGAAGACGTACCAGATTCAGTTGCCTCGCAAAAGGATGATTCATCAAAGACATCGGGAATAGCAAAGGAGATAGACTCCTGGGTAAGCACGCGAGGCATGGGATCATCGGAAAAAAGTCAAAGCGGCTACGCATCCGGCAACATCAGGTATGTCAAGGGGTCTACGGGAGAGCGAGCGGTGCTGGGAAGATCGGGAGAGAATCCCGCTCAGGCATCGAAAACCCGGTCCAAAAAACCGGTGAGACTGGGGTGAGGTGAGAAAGTTCACCTTCACATCCACTCGTAATGGGCCATAACCTCGGGAATGAACTCATAAAGCAGGCTGTTCTCTACATAACCAAAGTATAGACAGCCCTGGCACTCCTGGGCAGTTTTCTTTCGCCGCTCTCTAGAGGAAGCCCATGCCTTCGCCAGTCCATCCGAGACCCTACCCAGAGGTTCTCTATGAACCCGGCAGTTCTCGATGGAGCCGTCGGATGTAACATGCAAGATAATATCGCCAGCGTGGCAATTGAAGCTGGGCTTGAGGGATCTTATCATAGCCAGATAGGTCCGGGAGTTGATGATAGGGGCACCGTCTTTCTTTAATTTGATCAGCCTATCCACGGCTCTTTCATAGCTGGAAAGGTCCCTGATTCCGATATCGTTCCAGATACGATCATCTATGCCCCTAGATTCGTGGAGTGGCTCGAAGGAGATCCAAACCCCCAGGGATTCTGCCAGGTGTACGAGATCCTCCAGTTCATCAACATTCTTGCCGCTGATCACGCAGTTCATGAGGATCTTATGTCCGGCAGCCTTTGCTGCCTCGATGCCATCCAGGACCTCTCCAAAATCAATGCCCCTAAGCTCCCGGTAATTCCTGATCCCGTCCACGGAGACGGACAGAAAGTCCAGGTCGGATAGCTCCTCTGCCCTCTGGCATAACAGACGACCATTGGTTATGAGTGATGTGATCAGGCCAAGGCTCTTGGCATGCCGCAGAATGGCCGGAAGATCTGGCCTAAGCAGCGGCTCGACCGTCCAGGCATTGTAGATACCGATACCGAAGGAACGGGCATCCTTCAGCATGTCGAAAATCTCAATTGTGCTCATCTCCCGGCCTGGCCGCCGCCAATACTCGCAGAAGCTGCACCTGAGATTGCATCTGGCGTTTATGCCGTGGGAAAGGACGAAGGGCCTTCCTTTTACCCTCATCTGCCAGAGGGCCTTGCCAGCTATGCGGGGCGAAAAGGATCTCATGGGGAAAAACCTGTCTCCTGCGCACTCCCTATGACGTTCAAAAGCTTATAAACATCTCTGAGACCAAGGCTGCTAATTATGTCGGTGCTAATTATGCCGGGCAAGGGTCTCAGATGGTCCGGCGAGCTATATTTATGAATATTATCAATATATATTTTTGATCAACTTAAGGGTATTTTTCCCGTCAACGAACTGGTAGGAGATTCCATCCACGTAGCTCTTGATAAGATGAATTCCCAGGCCTCCGATGGGTCGATCCTCCGCATCAGCATCTGACAAGATCATGTTGTGTGCTGTGGGATCAAAGGGGATGCCCCAGTCCTCGATGATCAGATCCATTCGATCTCCATCTATCCTGGCGGCTATGTGGATGGTGCCCTCCCTGCCATCGTATGCGTAAAGAGCTATGTTGGTGCAGGCCTCCTCCACAGCCAGCATGACCTCCATCGTCTTTTTAAGGTCGAACCCTGCGAAGGTCATCACCTCCTTGATGAACTCCGTGATGGCTGGGATCTGCTCTCTGTTCGCGGCTACCGTGATCTCTTTGTTCATCGCCAGCCCCTTATCGCCTCGATTGTATTTTGGCCCGCCCCCTAGCAAAGCCGCTGAGATAACTGAAAGATCAATGAGGTTGACATAATACAGATCTCATCTCGTCTATGATTTTATGCAGATCAGAGCTTCTCCCTGGGTGGGGTAGATGGAGAAGAGCTTTGTAAATCCTGTGATCTCAAATACTTCCTTCACAAATGGCTGCAGAGATACCAGCTTTACATCTCCTTTCTTTGGCCTTACCTTCTTCAGAGCGGCAAGCATAACCCGCAGACCTACGCTACTGATGTACTCCACTCCTCCCAGGTCGAGCACTATATCCGCCCGGTTCTGATCGATCAGATCGTTTAGAGCCGTTTCCAGATCACGGGAGGTGGTGGCATCGATTCGCCCGGACACCGCCACGACTGGAATGTTGTTGATAACCGTCTGGTTTATCTCCATGATCTCACATCCTGAATCATGATATTACTCTTACTTATACGTTTATCCTGGGATTCATCTATTTTGAATTAGCCCCTAACTAGCATCGGCGAGCGATCCGACGTGCTACGATTACGTCGATGGCAGCTCGAAAAGTCGAGGCATAGTCAGAACAGCGGGAGGCCAGGCCTTCCCACTTCGTCGGAAGAATCCTGACAAGAGTCCGGATACCGCGATAGAGGTTTGCTTATAAATTGTGGTAGATACAATAAATTTCCAATATCAATCGAATAAAAGACCGCAAAAGATCAGAAGCTCATCCCGCCCCGCCCACCGTCGCCTTGCCGATCAGCAAGTGCGGCGATCCGTCGCTAACGGGCACCAGCTGCCCGGCCTTGCCGCAGCGGCCACTGTTGAACTTGAGATCATTGCCAACTGCCTTCACGTGCAGCAGGGTCTCGAGGATCTTCCCGGACAATGAGACATCCCTGAGCAGGCTGGTCTTTTGGCCATTCTCCACCAGGTATCCGCGTTTGGCATTGAACTGGAAAACGCCCTCGGCTGTGCTCACCTGGCCGCCTCGGCTTCCCGCAAGGTAAATCCCGTTGCCCAATTCCTGCAGGATCTCTTCCAGTTTCCAATCTCCATTAGCGATATAGGTGTTGCTCATGCGTACCACGGGCCGATCCGTTCCTTCAGCCCGAGCGTTGCGCGAAACGCCGCCAACACGCGCTGCGGTCTCTCGAGAGTTCAGATACGATTTCAAGATGCCCTTCTCGACCAGAACCGTCTCCTGGGCCAGGCTTCCCTCGTCGTCGAAGGGATAGTAACCGTTCAACATCAGGCTGGGGTCATCCTTGACAGAGACCAGCTCCGATCCGATCCGCTCGCCGATCTTTCCCTCCAGACAGGAATCGCCCTCCAGGATTATGTCCGCTTCCGTGGCATGGCCGACGGCCTCGTGGACGAACACTCCAGCCAGCTCCTGGTCAAGGACTACAGGAAATGTTCCACCCTTGGGCGTATCCGCATCCAGAAGCTCGACCGCGGTCTTCCCGACACCTCTCGCCAGTGCCACTGGATCTTCACGGTCGAAGAGTTCCAGGCCCCCCACGCCGGCGCGGCCCAAGCCATCGGTCTGGTAAATGCCGTCTCTGTGGGCTACGGCGCTGATCACAAAGCCCATCCTGGTCATTTTCGATTCCAGGTCCAGGCCCTCTGAGCTTGTGTAGTGCATGGTAAACTCCACCTCAGAGTAGACCGCCTGAGTGGATGAGACTCCCTTGACCTTGGCTGCATCCTCGATCTCCCGAAGCAGCTTGACCTTCTCCTCCAAAGAAAGGTCCTGGGGATCTCTTTTAACAGGCACCTGCATGCTTTTGCCTTTCGGAACCTCAGCCAGCTTCAGATCCTCGCGCCGGTCGATCTTCCTGGCGATGCGCTGCGC
>CAZPUO010000190.1:0-5411 GCA_964589745.1 uncultured Methanotrichaceae archaeon | reverse complement strand
CAACGGTCTTGTCCATGATGCCGCGCAAAAGGTTGTTGACAAAACAGTAGCATCCCGAACCCTCTGGCTTGCCCATGACGAGAAGATCGAAGCCTTCTGCCTCCAAGAGGATCTCGAAGAGCTTGGACTCGAAAAGCACCTGCTTATCCGTTTCCGGAGGCGTGCTATACCGGGATTGCTGCATGAACTCTCTCATGTCGCCGATGGTCTTCTCAGGGCGAACGCCCAAGGCATCAGCCAGGTTGGCATCGGCGTCAGCATCAATAACCAGCATCCGGTATTTTTTCCCAGAGTCTTTCACAAGGTATCTGACGAGCATCGCGGCCACAGCAGTCTTGCCTGTGCCGCCCTTGCCGGTTACCGCAATTATCTTCCCCAAGGTTTAGCCTTCCTCATTTCTTCGTTGTTGGCTTGATAACAACTTCAGCCACATGCACGCTAGCTCCCCGGAGCTCAATGGTGATGCCACCCGACGATGCCGCGGGCATGGCAAAAGCCGGAGCTGTGGCAGCTGGAGCTGTGGCGGGGGCCGCTGCGGGAGCAGCCTCTTTCTTCTTAAGTGTCAGCTTCATAATATCTCCCTCACTTTATTCATGATAGCAGTACTGAATAGAAGACCGCACTCCCTTTTGGAAAAAGGGAGAAGAAGGCGGCCTCTACTTAGCGAGTACCACCTTGTCGATGGATATCTTAGCATCCTTAAGCACGAGCTTGATGCCACCGGCTCCGCCGGAAGCCATAGCTGGTGCTGCTGCGGGTGCTGCGCCTGCTGCAGGTGCGGCTGCTGCAGGTGCCTTGGGCTTGAGTTTTAGCTGCATGGATTCAACCCTCCTGAACTTTTTTCACTCGAGCACGCCATCGGCCTGCAGAGCCTCGATTACCTGCGTGAACTGGCCCTCAGTCAGGCCCAGATCTGCCTTGACGGCCTCGGTATCGATATCTCCGCCGGTCTTCTCGATGAAAGCGATGACCTTCTCCTTGATCTCGTCTGTGACCTCTTCCAGCTTCCAGCCCTCGGTGACCTTCTTGCCATCAACAGGCCTGGTGACGCCGTTGACGACAGGGTGGTCTACCTTCAGCAGAAACTTCTTGAGGGACTCGATGTCCTTGGCATCATCCTCAGTGGCGATCTTGGGGAACATCTCCTCGGAAATGCCAGCCTTGACTCTCTCCTTGAGGTTCTTGGACATCCAGACGACCCTTCTCCAGCCGCCATCGGCCTGCAGGAACTTGGGCGAGAAATAGTACAGGATGCCCATGCCCAGGAATCCGACGACCTGCTTGCCACCGCCAGTCTGGCCGGCCATGGTGGAGAACGGCAGTCCGTTGGGGGCCGGGCCCTTGAAATCCCTGTCGGCGATGCCGATGCCATCTACCTCAGGCATGTAGAAGCCGATGGTCTCGAAGCATCCACATGAGGTGTGGGGTGCATCGAAGAACGTGTACAGCTTCATGACGCTGTACTCGCCACCGGATCTCTTCTCGGCCATCTCGTTGATGGCATCGTACTCCCCGGTAATAGCGTCTTTTAAGCCCGACTTGGGTATGGGGAATTGGGGTCCCTCTGGGTCAACCTTTGCTGCAGCGCGACCGTCGAACCAGGTGATAGCTCCGCAAAGCGAAGGTCTGTCAGGTGTGACCACGCAGGCGCTGGTGGGTGCAAAGGCCTGGCACAGGGTACAGCCGTAGAAGACATCGACATCCTCGTCGTGCAGTCCCTTGGCACGCTCGTCGCGGGCCGCGTAGACCTTCATGGCGTTGGCAAGCTCTTCCTTTACCTTGGCCGGGTCGGTTACGATGGTGATCTCCATTTTCTCGATGAATGGCATCTCTGCCTTGTACAGATCGATGACAGGGGTAAATATCTGTACCCAGGAGGTGACGCCCTTCTTCTGCAGGGTCTTGCCGATCCTCATCCAGATGTCGTACCTCTGGTTGAGGTGCATGAGGCCGCTTATGTAGGACAGCAGGGCGTGGTTGCGTCTCTCGATGATGGACTCCAGGTCCTTCTCGATCTTCTCGCCGCCAACCTTGAATATCATGCCGAAGGGAATGGTGGAGCCTTCCTTGACGTCCTTGAGGTCAGGACCGATGACCGTGACCTTTCCGTCCTGTATCTGGTCCATGGGGGTGGCCAGGGACAGTTCGAAGCCGTCCGCCTTGGGGCCGCCCAGCTCTACCCACAGGTCTTCCTTTCTGATGCGCTCGCCCTCATACATAGGGGATATGTCCAACTTTACATCTGCCATTAATACACCTCTTCTGTTTATGAGATGAACTTCATTTCTTCATTGCCGCTATTACTTCATCCACAGCGGCGTGGTAGTCGTCCGGGGTGAAGGCCATGTTCCCGAAGGTCATATTCGCATTGACGTGGTAGTACCGGTCAATGGATATGCGCTTGATATTCCGGTTGAAGTGCTTGAGCGTTGAGAACATGCCGTTGGCGAACTTGTAGAAGATGCCCATAAATATAACGGCATCATACTGGCCCTTTCCATCCAGTCCCTTCCAGTCCTCGAACCTGAGGTAGTTGGTCAGAGGATGCAGGCCGATCTGATAGACGTTATTCATGTATCCTCTGTCCACGAACCCCTTCACGCTGTGCGCCGTAGCCGCAATGGGTATGCCCATCTTGCCGATCTCAATCATCTTGTCAAACATTATGGGGTCGTCGAAGAGCTCTGCTCCTACCACGAGCAGAGGCCTCTTGGCCTTCTTGATTATAGCACCTATGACCTTTGGCATATAGCATTTGGCCATCTCCGGCCCGGGAATCTGGGCCATCTCAAAGGGAATGGGGTTCTTGGTGGTATCAACACCCTTCTTAACTTCTGCTGCCATCTTGATCACTTCCTTCTCCTTAGCCTCACTTCTTCGCCCTTATCTTCCGCGGGATGTTGGTTGGATCGAAGCTTACGTCCGCCGGTCTGAGTGGCCCGGAGATGAACTTCTTGGCCTTCCAGTCGATCTTCCACCCATGCTTTTCCTCGAGTTCCTTCATCATTTGCTGCTGGTAGGTCAGGGGGAGGTCCTTGACATCCCTGACGAAGAGATGCCAATCATCGGGCAGCTTGCCGAAGTACTTCATGGAGATATCACAGTAGTGGGTCAGCTTGATCGACCTGCCCATGCTGTTGTCTGAGGGTCTTAAGCAGAGCTTGGCCATTTCCAGCATGGCCTCTTCTTTGGTTTCAGCGATGTAGAGCATGGCCTCAGGCACGGGCTCGATCTGCTGCATCTTACCGTCGCGGGCGTCTATGACCATCCAATCCTCAGGTTTGTCCGCCCTGCCCATGAACGTCCTCCTGTATATTACGGAGGATGGCTGAACTACTACGGGTATTCCCAAACGGTTGACACCAGTGGCAATGGATGCTGCCTTCTGAGAGTAAGCTCCCCAGGCCACGCCACAGGCCCCTACCTTGGAGAGGATGTAGTCGGCGATATCGTCGTAGTTAGCCCTGTGGTTCCGATGGGCGAAGATGGTTGCGACCTTAATGGCCGCGCCGTGAATGTGGGCGTTGGCCACGCAGGACCCTATGTTGGAAATGTTCCTGCCGTCGAAGGCTCCGCCGTACTGCTCCCAGATGGTTTTGCCATCGGCATCCGTGTAGAGGGACATGTCCATGGCCATGCAGCCAGTAGCTACTACGATGTAGCCTCTGTCTACGAACTCCTTGGCAATGTCGTAACATTCTTTGGTGCCCTTGGGGTAGTTGGAGCACCCGACCAACGCTATGACCCCGGGGATGGTGCCGAGCACAATCGGCGCACCCACTTTTCTAATCTCTGTATCTCGCACAGGTCCGCGTCCTGCTCTCATCTTGAACTTCTGGTTCTTGATGTACCTGCGGTTGGCGTACTCGTAGAGCTTCAATACGGGTATGCCCTGCGGACAGACCTGTTCACACCGGGCACAGCCCACGCAGATCTCGTAAGTTGACGAGAACGGCTCCAGGTTGCCCTTCTTGGCCTCAGCGATCAGATCGCTGATGGTGGTATGGGGAGGGCAGACGAAGGCGCACTCATTGCAGCCCGTGCACTTCTCCAGGTACTCCTTGAACTGATCTTCGGTGAGAACGCTCTCCTGCTTGAACTGCGCACGCTTGGGTTTCACCGCGATGGTCGTCTTGATAGCAACTTCCCCGGCCTTTACAGGATCAAGAACAGCTACACCGGGCATCTTGAAGCTGACCAGATCTTCAACTATTGCGTCGGCCGGGTCGTTAGTCCTATCGGGCAACCCGAGCATGATCTTATCATTGGTGGCGATGACGGGTATGTGGCGCTGCTGGCAGTCCTCAAGAACGTCGCAATAAACGCACTGCTCGTCTACCATCACTGCGTCCATGATTCCGGAGCGGACCATCTTTCTCCACCAGCCCATGGCGCCGGCCACCTTGACCTTAGGTCCTAGGTTGGCAGGGATCTTGGATGGCCTTCCACCCTCGGTAATCCTGGTGAGGTCTATGGCGGTACAGCAAACGCCGCCGATATCTACCTTGTCCCAAAGGTTGTTGTTCTCGGTGTAGATCATAGCCTCGGCTCCTGCTGCCAGGTTATGACCGTAGGCGATGAGCACGCCCTTATTCTGGTCCAGGGTTCCCATGCCGATCTCTACCAGCGGAGCATCAGCTGCGCCACGAGGCATGTCGTAGGCTACCGTCTGCAGCATGTCGCAGATCTCCTTGCCCAGGGAATCAATCATTCCAGAGTGCAGAGCCTTGGACTCGAAGTCCATGAAGTAGCCTTCCTGGCCAGTATGGGTGGCAGCCATAAGTTGTACAATCTGCTCCTCACAGTACTCCAGGGCCTCGCCATAATCCTTGAGCGATTTGGGCTTAATGCCCATGATGGTTTGCGTGAGGGGCGCATCCACCAGAATCTCGTCACCCATATCGAACGGCAAATCTCCAAACTTATCAAGACACCAATGGTATAGGTGTCTGCCATGGGCAGTGTGAGCGCAGGTGCCCATGAGAACGGCAATCAGGACGATCTTGCCAGAGTAGCCGGCCATGTTAATGCCGCAGGCACCTTTTATGTTGCCGGTCAGGTCGCAGGGTCCGTAGGTGCAAAGGGTGCAAGTATCGTCGGCTGGCGAGTACATGATTTTGTAGCGGTTACATATCTTGAAGTCCCAGTCACGGAGCGTGGCCACATTGGGCTTGGGGTAGGGCCCCATGGGCTGGTCCCATTCCTCTTCCTCTTTAACGACAGCTCCTATGTTGATCTGGACATTTTTCATGTCCTCAACAGAAAAGCTGCCCTTGGTTGTTGCCATCGGGTTCTTAGCCTCCTCTTCCTTTGATATACGTCGCTTGAGTTCGCTGAGAGTAAATAAAACACTTTCGGATACCGCTTAATATAAAATAAATCCGATCATCACAATTTTCATAGTAGTATTT
>CAZPUO010000189.1:0-5472 GCA_964589745.1 uncultured Methanotrichaceae archaeon | reverse complement strand
CCACCCTGAAGGATGGGGACTTCTCGCTCCGTCCTTTCCGATCCTAGGAGTTAAACACCCTTACCCCAATCAACCTAAACTATTAAATTTCCTTTGGCCTCATTGGTGACTGAAGAGCAGCACATGTGTCTCCGGTTAAGAGCAAAATCGCATTCCCTGTGCAAATTCCAGGCTTGTCTTCGAAGGCGGCTATTAAGCCACATGATCTGCGATCGAAATGGAGATTAGCTAGATCCAATTTTGTCCTAGATTTGTAAAAATAATTCTGAAATTAGTTGATTATTTCTTAACCGAAACCCAATGCAAAATGAGGTCCAGATGCGGTAGATTTTTACTAATTGCAGATTTATTGAGGTGTACATATCTGCAGTAGGGTTTGTACAGCGGTTCCCTCAAAGCCAACCCATCTTCTTCCAATGCTCGTATTCATGAGTCCAAATATCTTTGTTCATCTCGACTAACAATTTAAAGCGTTTACGCGTTTCATTATGTATCGCATCTTGTTCAGGATAGGCACGCTTAGTCTTTATTGCATTGGCTAGTGTTTGCCCAAGCTTGAATGCCTCCTTTTTCTTAGCTACTATATTTCCAGGAATTGATGGAGTGGCGCCAACACTACCTACCACGGATGCGCCAAATCCCGTAATGATCCGGCTAAGATAATCCGTTACCTCTGCGTAATTAGGGCTTCCCGCGGTCGCCACGGCACACCCATACTTTCCTGTGAGAAGCTGACAGTGGATAGCGTCTGCCATCCGATCTATCACGGTCTTTAGCTGAGCGGTGACAGATCTGAAATACACTGGAGATGCCAGGACCAGTCCGTCACCATTTAGCATCTTGCGGTAAAGACCATCGAAATCATCTTCGTGGATACACTTGCCTTTAGCAAAACATACGTCGCAAGCATTACAATAGTTTATTTTTAGTTTGCAGACATCCACTAGCTCGACTTCTGCTCCGGAAGCTTTTGCACCATCCAATACAGCCTCGACGAGTATTAGGGTCTGGCTCTTAGAGCCCCTAGGGCTTCCATTTATCCCTAAGATCTTCATATTAAAACGCCTCCATTCCCATTTGTTTCTTCACCTATAACATTGAACTTATTTCAAGGCTTGGATAGCGATTAGAGGATACTGGCATATTCCTTTGAGGACAACCCTTTCGAGCTAATTAAACGGTTCAAAAACAAGAGTTATTAGGGTGGGCCTCATGATAATATAGTGTGATCTTATGCCAGAGGATTTAGTTATAGAAAAGAGCAAAACAGCTCTTGTGGTCATCGATCTACAGAAAGGCACTACAGCTATGCCGAGCAGGCCATACACCACACGAGAAGTAATTGCTAACGCGTCTGAGTTGGTGAATGCATTTAGGAAGAACCGTATGCCTGTATTCCTTGTGCACGTTGATATGACAAAAGAGACCATGCTAAACGTAATAAGTGACCTGTCTTTCTCTAGACCACTACCAGCTTCTTCAGATTGGTCTGAGTTCGCTCCAGAGCTTACACCCACTCCATCTGATGTTGTAATAACAAAGAGGCAGTGGGGAGCCTTTTACGGTACGGATCTGGATTTACAGCTAAGGAGGAGGAAGATAGATACAATAGTGCTCTGTGGAATATCGACTGATATCGGAGTTGAGAGCACAGCGAGATTCGCCTATGAGTACGGCTATCAGCAGATTTTTGCAGAGGATGCGATGACATCAAGGTCGGATGAGCAGCATTATGCAGCAGTCAACTTCATATTCAAGAGAATAGGGAGAGTAAGAAGAACTCGTGAAATATTGGAGGCCGCAAAATAAGTTTGGATGCTATTCAAGAAAAAATTGTAGCCTTCGAGCTTAGACGATCTTTATTTTCATTCTTTCTTTGGACGGCTCCTTGAGGGAGTGATGATGATAAGTTGACCGTTTCTCATTCTGCTCTACGTTATCCTAATTTATTTGATGATCGAAAACGATGAACAGTGTTGTGGGAGCAGAAGGGGATTATCCTGCCATCCGGCAGAATATAGTGAATTCCGCACCTCTGCAATCTCTCCAGATCCATATTGTATGGGTCCTGGAAGTGCATTATGCCGATAAAGAGGCTATTGTTATGGAACTCGGCTAGGGACTCCCAAGTCCCATTCCTGAAAACGCTCAGGAGCAATCCAGTTAGATTCAGACTGCCAGGCATTCTTGAATCATTTATGAACTTGGGCAGCTCCTTCAGTATCATGCCGTTCATCCTGAGCCTGCCTAGCCTTGATCCATCGTAATCTTGAACTACCTCCTTGATCCTCTCCATGAGGCCCTCGACATCTACAAACCTGGTAATAGGGGTCATATGGCCTTTGACGCAGTAAACGTAGGTACCTGCACCGCAACAAGGGTGGACCGTCAGAGTGGGCTGCAGCATACCGGTATCCGCGGCTATGAGATTTGATATGGGAGCGACAAAGGGAACCGGGTAGAAGTCATCTATTGTTATCTCGTTATCTGTCTGATCCTCCAGAAGGGAGAGAACGTCAGGGATGGTAATTCTCTTTTCCTTTCTTTCTGCCTGATCGATCCTTCCCGCAAAGGAGACTGGTTGGAAGTTTACACCCTTCACCACATCCGAGTTGCATGAAGCAAATTTTACAATATCACCAACCTGGTTGTCGTTTACACCCTTTGCCAGAGTAGGGACCAGCACTGTGCTCGTTAACTTTGCCGCTCTCAAGTTCGCAATGGCCCGGTGCTTCATGGGCAGGAGGTCGCGGCCACGCAATGTCTTGTAAGGCTCTGACGTAACTCCATCGAACTGCAGGTAGATGGTTGTGAGCCCATTTCGAACCAAGTTCCTGCAGAGATCTGGGCTGGTGGCGAGCTTCATACCGTTGGTTGCTACCTGAATCTGAGAGAAGCCCAATTGTCTTGCCAGTGCCACGATCTCCGGTAGGTCATTCCTCATGGTAGGCTCGCCGCCGGAGAACTGGATTGCGGAACAGGGCACTGGCTTCTGATCCCTCAGGATCTGCATCATAGTCCTGAGCTGATCCATTGTCGGCTCGTTTGCACTATCGCCTGCATCGGCGAAGCAGACCGGGCAGGATAGGTTGCACCTGGTGGTAACATCGATGTTCGCCAGGAGTGTTCCCGTTTTGTGGTTCTTACATGGGCCACAATCGAATGGGCAGCCCTGGCGTGCACTGGATGAACCATCGATGCCCGAGCCGTCAATCCAGTAGCCCATAAACCTCTTATAGAGAGTTGCGTCTGACCAGTAGACATCTTTGAAACTGCCATGCTCCTCGCATCGCTTTTCGATCATGACTGCATCGCCCTCCTGAAATATGCGAGCGTTGATGACCTTCAGGCAGACGGGGCATAGGGAGAAAACTGTCCTGTCTATAATGATTGGCCGCACAATATTCTTCATGCTTATTCCAGCCCTCCATGCAATTCCACGGATCTTCGAGACGGCCTTAAGAAAGACACTACCGCCGCTATGAGCGTGACGGCGAAGGAGACCAGAAATACCTCGTGCATGCCCATTTCGAAGTCCACAAGAGATGTTCCGCTCATGCCCCCTCCATAAAGAAAGACGTGGAACATAACATCCACAGGGATGCGGCTGAGCACGAGAGGGAAGCCTATGGCGATGCTGAGCATGCTGCCTGTGTTCATGAGCATAACGTTCGTTCCCGAGGCTATACCCCTCTTTTCTGGAGGCACCGAGGACATGATGGCGTTGGTGTTGGGAGAGGCAAACAGGCCTGAGCCACCGCCCATGAGGATCATGTATAGCGCAATCTGCCAGTAAGGCGTAGTGCCAACCACTATTGCCAGGCCCAGCAGCCCAAGGGCCGAGACCAGCAGGCCTGCCGTGGCCAGCTCCCTGGAGCCATACTTGTCCGAGAGATAGCCTGAGACCGGCCCGACCAGCATGAAAGCCGCTCCGAAGGGTGCCATCATGATGCCGGCACTCAGAGGGTCGAGCCCGTAAGGACCCTGAAGGAAAAAGATCAGGACGAAAAGCACCGCGCCCCTGGCAAGGCTATTCAGAAATCTAGCCGCTGATGCATAAGCAAATAGCCGGTCCCTAAAGAGTCCAAAGTCCATCATGGGCTGGGCAACGCGCCTCTCCACAACGAAGAATGCAGCTAAGCCGATAACAGCACAGACGAACAGGATGTAGACGTATGAAATGCTTATCAGCGGAAAGGCTACCAGGGAAACGGCCAGAAGAAGCGATCCCAGGCCAAAGACGAAGGTCAGACTGCCCAGCCAGTCAAAGCGTTGCCTCGCGGGTAGCAGGACCGGCTCGCGCAGTCTGAATATTCCCCAAACGGTTCCAGCGACGCCCAAGGGAACGTTCACCAGGAATATCCACTGCCAGGATATGGCAGTCAAGATACCCCCAACAACCGGACCGACTAGGAACCCAGCCGCGGCAGCAATCTGGTTCACGCCTAGTCCTAGGCCGATGCGACCGTGTCGGAAGGCATCTGTCACTATGGCTGCACTGTTGGTGAAAAGCAGTGCTCCGCCAACTCCCTGGATGAGGCGATATCCTACTAGGTCCCAGCCATGGAACTGGGGTTGAGACAGACCGCAAAGCAATGAACCTAAGGTGAAGACAGCGAAGCCTGCATTGTAAAGGTTCTTACGCCCGAACATATCTGCCAACCGTCCTACGACGGGCACAACGGCAGTGGTGATGAGCAGGTAGCCCAGGAGCACCCACATAATGGTTATGAAGTCAGTATCCAAATGAGTCAAGATGTCAGGCAGGGCAATAATCAGGGCAGAACCCTGGATTGAGGCCAGCAGGGCACCAACTGTGGTGACGGAGAGGGCAGTCCACTCATAACCCTGCCAATTCTCAGGATCGTCGCTCATTCTTAAGCTCCGTTGAGTAAAGGTTAAATTCATCTTTATAAGTAGAGTCGCAGAGCGTTTTCCAGCTCTTCGGGTTATTTATGCATCCTGGATCAAGAGCCTTTAGGTCACCCAGTAGTTAGGGCCATCGCCAGGCAGCCGCAACACACATATTTTTGATCGCATACTGCACAATGGCCTGTAGCGTGCTCCTGTCTCTTAACTGATCGGGTACCGGCGAATTATGCCAAACATCCCGAAGCTTGCTCTCCCGGGCATTCACTATCTTGAGCCGCATAAACACACACAGCTCGATATCGCCATTGAGCGGGTTGTCTATCCATTTTTCCGCTGTGCTAAATGATGCTGTAATTTCGTCCGCTAACCTTTCCCTCCTTCTGATGTGGCTTAAAGCTGCTGAAACAAGCGAATCTTCTCTCGATTTCCCCTTGGTTTTTGTTGCCGTTCTGAATTGAAGTTGCAGGGTTTTATCCAGCTTTCTTTGGCCTGTGAATTTGATGTTATAAAAACTAGACGGTACGTCTCGTCTCTTGGCTTAGAATTAAGTACATTAACGATGTTTATTACCCCATGGCACAGCAAGCCCACGACGAAAAA
>CAZPUO010000188.1:0-5514 GCA_964589745.1 uncultured Methanotrichaceae archaeon | reverse complement strand
CGTTATGCGACAGGAGGCAGCGCAGGATTAAATACATCAAATGATCTGTATTAATTGGATGCGAACACTTCGCTACAAAATTCAGATCAGACCCGAGACAAACGGAACGTACACGGTGATCGTCCCATCCCTTCCCGGATGTTTGACCTTTGGGGATACCATCGAGGAGGCCTTGGAGATAGCAAAAGAAGCGATCAACGTGTACATCGAAAGCCTCATCGCCAGAGGCAAAGAGATTCCCATCGAAGAAGATCAGATCGAGGCAACTATCACGGTTGAAGCGAATGCCTAAACTGCCGGTCCTGTCACCTGAGAAGCCTGCCAAAGTTCTTGAAAAGAAAGGTTTTGTCTTGGACCGGATTTTGGGGTAGCCATCATGCATACTGCCATCAGGATCTAGATATCACGGTTACAATTCCTTTCCATAAAAAAGAGGTAGGCAAGGGATTGCTTATTGAAATCATGAAGCAGGCGGGCATAACCCGAGATGAGCTATTGGAGCTTTTGTGACTTCCTCCCCGCCCCTAAAGTGGCAGGGCGTCCTGATTCATGGAACACCTTCGAGTTCTCCACAGGCTTGAATTCGACGCAGTCCGCGCCTACTACGTTGCCGCCCAATCCAAGCTCGGCTTTACAGGATACATGGTACAGGCGGATGACTTGCATTCCCGACCAAGTGAGCCTGAAGGTTAACGGTTGAATGGAGTTCAACATGATATTGTATATAGTTGGTCTATGCGCCACGAAAGTAATGAAAGGGGTACGATTCATCCCATCCCCTGAAGGGGGATAGGTCTTCTCTACCTCTTTACCCCAACGTTATAAGGAATACGATCGATCTTATGGCACTTCAATCATAAGATAATCTGAAGATTCAAAGAATCGGCTCAAACGTTCTTGGGTCCAATGAAATCCTGTTCTGGCAATAGCTGCAGATGGTCTCCAGGCATGAGCCCTTTTCCAGGGCGGAATCAACCTCCTCTTGAGGTGTGAGATACTGAGTCATCTCCTCCCCGCATTTGGGGCAGGTCACCTTCAACCACTCCAAGCGGCTCAGGTCGCGGATGGTCTTTATCAAAATGCCAATGGCATCGGCGTATTTTTCTTTGGAAAAGCTTACAGGTTGCAAGTGCTCAACTAGGAAGGGCAGCTCTGCACCCTCCTCCAAAAGAGGAATGATCAGCAGGTCAAGGCCCCGCGCCAGGCCGATCTCCTGGTTTGTCGTCGGAGACCGACTGCCCCCGCGGGTCACCAGAGCCACCAGGCACTCGCTGTTGCGTATACCAAAGGAGACCCGCTCCGCGAGGGAGATGCCAGGAGACAGATTATAAAGGGCTGCATAGCTCTCCAGGCCGACTCGCCAGAGAGCCTCGGATAGCTGCATGGCCATCTCCTCATCATCGTGACTGTGAGATACGTAAACTCGGGAAATCATTACTTCGTTTTTGGGCTGCAACCCTCAAAAAGCTGACCCTTCCCTGGACCCTAGACAGATCTGCAAATGGCAGCAAGACAATCTCGAAGAGCCTGCGCAATGACCTCAATTGCTCTGGCCACAGAAAGTGATCGATCTATATCATCAGCTGAAAGCAAGCGCAACCTCATTTTGCAGCCTCATTCAATCTCCTGTTTCAGGCCTCCAGGAAGATGTTCCAGATTGCCCAGAGGATGGACAGAGTGGCAACAAAGAAGAGATAATATAATAAATCCTGGGAGACGGGTAAATACAGGAAGTATGCCAAATCGTAGAAGACGTAGAGAACGAAGGTGAGGGCGATGAACCAGCCGTATATCTTCTTCTTTGAAATGGCCAGCATCACGCCTATGACCGCCACCACAAGCTCCAGCAAGATTGAGACCAAGTGTATGAGATTCATTTTGATTGCCAACATAATAATTAATATTAGATAGATATAAACTTATGGGAGAGCGAAAAGAGAATAGAGATCTCACTGCTATTTTGCAGTCAGGAGGCCATGCGCCTCCAGCAGGCCTTCAACCTCTCTTCGAGATAGATCATACCAGTTGTGGTAGGCATCTGCAACCGCAAAAGTTGCACCGCTGCGTATGTTGGGGCAGAATATCATGTCCACTTCCGGGGCAAGAAGCTTGACTGTGCTTGCTGAGGCGGTCGGAACGGCAATTACTATCTGTTTTGGTTCACGCCTGCGCACCACACGGGCGGCTGCCAGCATGGTGTAACCAGAGGCCAGCCCATCATCCGCCAATATCACAATCTTTCCCTTGACCTCTGGCCATGGCCTGGACTCCCGAAAGATCCGGTTCCTGGCCAAAAGCTCCTCTCGGACTGGACCCGCCAGTGCCTCGATCTCCTCTGAAGTTAGACCCAACATTCTTACCATGGGCTCATTTAGCACCATATCTCCCTCCAGGCTGATCGCTCCGAAGCCGGATTCAGTGTTGCCTGGAATCGGGATCTTTCTTATTATCAGAAGATCGAAGGGCAGCTTCAAATGAGAGGAGATAGCCAGGCCCACCGGAAGTCCACCTGAGGGTACGGCTAAAACTATGGCATCCTTTCCCCGGAACTGCTCCAAGGCTCTGGCAAGGTATTCTCCTGCTTCTGTCCGGTCCTCGAAGATCCAGGCCTTGTTTCGAAACTCGGGATTTTCAATGATGACAGCAGGCATGAAAAACTCCTGAATACACAGAGGTCAATGACTATTGTGAATAGTAATATGGTTTTATGGCTTATTATCCATTGCCGTGACTCTTAGCCAGTAACAATGATCAGAAACTCGGGTAGAAGAGCTGGGCGAGGAGTCAGTTAGGGGTAAGTCACCCTTGCACTTGGCCGTTGCCTCGCTTCTGGGATGCAGTTCAGGACGAAGCCTTGGCCCTTGTTCCTTGGCGCCTTCGGCTTTGACTAGATCGTTTACCAGGAAATAAAGACTACCGATTCCGAAAACAAGTCAAATGCTCTCGGTTTGGCGGCGGGACATTGCACTCCTTCGCAGCCCGAGGGCCCCTTGGATCAAAGCGGATTCCTTGATCACCTGGGACCAAGAAATCTGAAAGTAATGGCTGCAAAAACTCTTCAAAGTAGATAGATATGCTCTGATCCAGTAAAAAATGAAATGAGTAACGATCCAAAATTGCATAAGTTTAAGTGATTTTAGGACAATCATAGAATCAGGAGTCTCATGCCCATTGGAGTTTACGTCTGTCACTGCGGCCTGAACATCGCCGGCGTTTTGAACATGGAAGAGCTTAAGAGCTTTGCTGAGAAGCTGCCCGATGTGGCTGTTGCCAGGGACCTGCCTTTCTCCTGCTCCGACATAGGCCAGGAGCAGATCCAGAAGGACATTGCCGAGTACAAGCTCGACCAGGTCGTAGTGGCCGCCTGCTCGCCGCGGCTGCACGAGCCGACCTTTCGCAGAGCTATAACCAAGGCGGGATTGAACCCGTACATGCTGGAGATGGCCAACATCCGGGAGCAGTGTTCCTGGGTGCATATGGATCAGCCGGCCATGGCGACGCAGAAGGCCAAGGACCTGATACGCATGGCTGTCGCCAAAGCAGCGCTCCTGCAGCCCCTGGAGCAGGAGAGCATACCTGTGAGCAAGGACGTCCTGGTCATCGGAGGGGGTGTGGCCGGGATTACGGCGGCTCTGGATCTGGCGGACGCTGGACTTCACGTCTTTTTGGTGGAGCGCCGACCCACCATCGGCGGCCACATGGCTCTTCTTACGGATGTGTTTCCAACCAACGACTGTTCTATATGCGTGCTGGGGCCTAAAATGTCCGAGGTCTTCAATCATCCTGATATTACTCTCATCACCTATGCCGAGATCCTGAACATCGAGGGAAGTGTGGGAAACTTTCAGGTTACGGGCACTCGCCGTGCCAGGTTCGTGGATGAGAAGCTGTGCAAAGGATGCATCAATGAGTGCGCCAGTGTCTGCCCGGTCGAGGTGCCAAGCGAATACGACTTTGGCATAGGAAAAAGAAAAGCCATTTACATTCCCTATCCTCAGGCGGTGCCTCTGGTAGCCTGCGTGGACCCCAAGGCCTGCATCGGCTGTGCTCGCTGCGTGGAGGCGTGCCCTGCCGAGGCCGTTAAATTTGAGCAGCAGCCGCAGGAGTTCAAGCTGAATGTGGGCGCCATCATTGTAGCCACGGGTTGGCAGCCCTTTGACGCCACCCGCAAGGAAGAGTATGGCTTTGGCAGGTACAGGGATGTGATCACCACCCTGCAGATGGAGAGGATGCTGAACGCCTCCGGTCCGACGAAGGGCGAGGTGGTGAGGCCCTCCTCCGGCGAGATCGCCAAATCCATAGCCTTCCTGCAGTGCGTGGGCTCGCGGGATGCGACAGTTGGCAACATCTACTGCTCCCGCATCTGTTGCATGGCCTCCCTGAAAAACGCTCAGCTGGTCAAGGAGAAATATCCCGAAACCGATGTAACCATCTACTACATCGACATCCGGGCCTGCGGCGAAGGGTATGAGGAATTCTATGTGCGCGCCCAGAAGCTGGGCATAAATTTCGTGCGCGCTCGTGTTTCCAGGATCGACCAGGTAAACGGAGACATCTATCTGATCTTCGAGGATACGCAGACCGGCGAAGTTAAGCGCGTTAAGCATGATCTGGCGGTCTTATCTGTCGGTCTTGAGCCGGACCAGAACGCTGAGGTCCTCGGCAACCTGCTCGGCCTCTCAAGGCGGCCGGACAGATTCTTTGAGATCGCCCATCCCAAGATGAGGCCGGTGGAGGCGCACATCGACGGAGTCTTCATCGCCGGCTGCGCCTCGGGCCCAAAGGAGATTCCCATATCCATCGCCCAAGGAAGTGCAGCCGCAGCCAAGGCCATCCGGCTTCTTCATGAAGGCAAGCTGGAGCTGGAGCCCACCTCCGCTTACGTGGACCAGGATCTGTGCGCCGAATGTAAGATCTGCGTGGAGGTTTGCCCCAAGAAGGCCATTTCCGTGAAGAGCCCGGCCTACGTGGACGAGGCTGCATGCAAGGGCTGCGGCTCGTGCGCGGCCGCCTGCCCAGTGGATGCCATAAACATGCGCCTCTTCTCGGACGAGCAGATCCTCGCCCAGGTTAGGGCAGCGACTGAGGAGAAGAGCGAGTTCCCGCTTATCGTGGCGTTCCTATGCAACTGGTGCAGCTATGGCGCGGCAGACCTGGCCGGTACCTCCAGGATTCAGTATCCGACCAATGCCAGGAACATCCGGGTGATGTGCTCGGCGCGAGTCGACCCAAGCTTCGTCCTGGAAGCCCTGCGCCGCGGCGCTGACGGAGTCCTCATCGCCGGCTGCCGTTTAGGGGAGTGTCACTACCACAATGGCAACTATCAGGCCTTGCAGAGGGTGAATGTGCTGAAGGGAGTCCTGGAGAAGATCGGCCTTGACCCGGGGCGAGTCAAGATCGTCTGGTGTGCCGCCAGTGAGGGGGAGATCTTCGCCAGGGACCTCAAGGAGTTCATCGCCGAGCTGAAGGCCATGGGCCCCATCGGAACGGAGCTTGAGAAGACGAAAGTTGAAG
>CAZPUO010000187.1:0-5585 GCA_964589745.1 uncultured Methanotrichaceae archaeon | reverse complement strand
CTAAAACATTGAAACCAAGATCAGCAACCTTATTTAAGTAATAAACATAATCTGCTGCCCAAACTTGTGACCAATATGCAAAATAAATTCCAACCTTATTCATAACAGTTTCCTTTCATACTGCTTAAGTTGATTTTAATTTATTTTTTAAAGCAATATCCAATATTACTGCACTTACTAATACCAGCCCTTTAAAAACACTTTGATAGAAAGATTTACTCTTAATAAATTCAGACCATTTCCTGTAAAACCCACTATAAAAACTCCTATAACCATGCCTAAAATTGAACCCTCTCCACCTAATAAACTTGTTCCTCCAACTACAACTGCAGCAATACTTTGCAGATTAGCTTCGTCAGCTGAATATGCTTCTCCTGGCTGCTGCATATTGCAACAACTCCAGTTTTTGAACATTCTATTGGGCAGCTGCAGTGCACAAAACCTCTCGTCTGGTCAAGCCTGCTCTATTTCCACGTGAGCTCAATGGTGTGAACCGGATCTTGCTCTATGGCAAGTAGTCTTCTTCATATTGATACTCCTCTGCTCTCACTAACGTTGCCTGCCAACATTCTATTTATTTGAGCGGACTGATAATTTTTTATGATCTTGTCCTGCCGCGCTCGCAAATGGTTCTTCAGCAATCGTGATCCTTGTTTTTCGTAGAACTTTCTTTATAGAGTCTGCATACATTGCGATAAAAATAACCCCACCCTTCACAAATGCATAGGCGTATGGAGAGGCGCCAACCATATTGAGACCATTCTCAATCACTCCAAGAGTTACCCCACCCAGTAGCAGGCCGGGAATGATCGAACCTTCACCCCCCATCAGACTAATGCCTCCGATGAGACAAAGTGCAATTGCATTGAATTCGTATCCCTGTCCCATAGTAGGTGTAACAGCTCCCACTTGGAACAAGACAAAGATACCCCCCAAACTAGCGAAGAAACCCGATAGTGCAAACGCCAGAAAGGTAACCTTCGGGACCTTTACCCCCAATTGCTCTGCGATATTGGCCCCGTTCCCGATAGCCATAATATGCCGCCCAAACGGTGTGCGTACATGAAAGAAATGTGCCAATAGCAGAATGATTACAGCAATGATAACATCTATATAAATCGTACCAATATTAGCATATCCTATCCTCTGCAACTCTTTTGGAATGCTTAATACCATAGAATTAGTGAGTTGTAGCGCAACACCACGCAACGCGAACATCATACCCATGGTAGCAATCAACGGGTTAATCTTCAGGACAACCACCAATAGTCCGTTCAGTGCCCCTAGGATAAATCCAACCACGACAATAAGGGGTAACGCCACATAGGAAGGAATATTGTGATGTACCATAAGCATGACGCCCAGTCCGCTCGATAGAAAAGCAATCGAGCCTACAGATATATCAATCTTACCTTCCATTATCACCAGAGCTAACCCCGGAGCAAGTATCAATAAAGGGGCAATCGTGTGCAATATGCGCACCATATTCTTCAGGGTCATGAAGTTTCTAGCAATTATTGAAAAGACAATAAAAAACAGAACCATTGCAATAACAAAGCCTTGCGATACAATGAAATACCGAACGTCCAGATGTTGTTTTTTGCGCACTATCTTCATCTCCATTAACTATTAACTATACCTACTCGTGGTTACCGCCCGCAGCAGCGGCCATAAGATCACTCTTTGAGGCTTCAGCCTGAAATTCAGCTACAATCCGACCGCGTCTCATAACAAGATATCTACTGCTCAAATTTATGAGCTCATCAATATCTGATGAGATAACCAGGATAGCAGCACCGCTCTCAGCCAGTTCCCCTATTATTCTGTCAACTTCCGATTTGGCTTCAACACTTAGGCCCCGCGTGGGCTCATCCATTATATAAATAGGCGGATTGCTCAGCAACCATCTTGCCAAGATAACCTTCTGCTGGTTGCCGCCACTAAGCGTTGCCACTTGCTGCTCGATACTAGTAATCTTGATATCTAACCTGTTGACAAGCTTTTTGGATAACTCTGTTTCAAGCTTTGTATCAATTAATGGCCAAACGCGGGAAATCAGCTTTCGCAGGTCAGCTAGGGATATGTTGGTCTTTACCGACATAGGCAAGAGAAGCCCATCCTTGCGCCGATTCTCTGTTATTATACCAAACCACTTCTTTGCATCTCGATGCCGAATAGTCTTTAAAATCCCATTGTGGTTTATTTTAATTGTTCCCTTGTCAATAGGATCTAAGCCTACAAGGGCTCGCTCCAATTCAGTTCTCCCCGAACCAAGCAATCCCCATAAGCCCAGGACTTCCCCTTTATGAAGAGTGAAATTGATATTATATAGGACACCTCTGCGACTCAAGTTCTCAACCTCTAATATCAGGTCTCCAACCACCTTCGGAGTTCTACAACCAAAAAAAGATCTGGTTTCTTCCGTGCCAATCATTAACGCGATTACATCCTTGTAGGTGATATTCTTTATCATTTCACCCCCGACAACTTCACCATTACGAAATGCAATTAATCGATCACCAACCTCAAATATTTCATGCAACAGATGCGTAATAAAGATTATGCTAATACCCTCTTTTTTCAGTAATGTAAGCACCTCAAATAGACATGTTTTCTCTCGACTGCTAAGCGAAGAAGTAGGCTCGTCGAAGATAATGAGACGACGTTCTCCAAGCAAGGCGCGAGCGATCTCAACTATTTGCTGGTCACCAGGGCTCAAATCGTGAATCTTCGTCCGAGGGTGGAAATCACATCCCAACCTCTTTAGGACGGACTCGCAACGCTCTTCAGCCAACTTGTAGTCAATGATCCCTAGCTTATTGGGAAAGCTTGATATGCACATGTTATCGACTATGCTCATAGTAGGGAAAAGCCCCATCTCCTGGTGAACGAAGGCAATTCCATATTTTTCAGCGTCCAAAGGATTAGAGATTTCAACAGGTATGCCTTCGATATAAATTTCACCCTCATCGGATTTCACAATACCTCCAAGTATGTTCATGAGTGTTGTTTTCCCTGCACCGTTGATGCCCACAATACACAATACTTCACCTGGAAAAGCCTCGATCGAAACGTTTTTGAGAGCTTGAACTCCTGGAAAACTTTTACTAATTCCTATCGTACGAAGGAATGGTTCAATCATACAATACCTCCTATTTCTTGTGGAAAGAGCTTAGAGTTACTACCGCGATAATAATAAAGCCCTTGGCCACAAGGGTTATGTAGTAGGAAAGATGCATCATATTCATGATATTGTTTATTAAGGTAATGATAATAGCGCCGATACCTGCACCCAGAGCGCTCCCCACTCCACCATTAATACTCACACCACCTACAACCGCTGAACTTACAACATCTAGCACAACACCTTCCCTGCCTATTGTGGCAGCTCCAGCCCCAAGCCTTGCAGTGGTAATTATAGTTGCCAGACCTGCAAATACGCCTGATATGACATAAGTTAAGAAAATAAGACGCGCTATAGGTATGCCCGAAACGCGTGAAGCTTCGACATTTATGCCTACGGCGTAGAGCCACCTCCCGTAAAGACTATTGCGCATCAGCAACGTCGCCACAGCAGTAATAAAAATTAGTACAATCACGATAACAGGAATGCCCCAGATTTTAGCTAGAACTGTATCAATGAAAATCTGCGGAAGACCGCCTACGCTTACTGCTTTGGTTACCCATAGAGAGGCACCCATAGCAACAGTCATCATTGAGAAAGTGACTATGAAAGGGACCATTTTTAGATACCCAACTGCAAAGCCATTTACACACCCACCCAATGTGCACACAGCAAGCATAATGAGTCCTGCAAGAACTGGATTCCCTCCATTCTTCATGAAAATGGCTCCAAAGACGCCACCAAGTGCCATGAGAGATGGTATGGAAAGGTCTATGCCCCCTCCAATGAGCACGACAGAGATACCAATAGCCATTAGCCCCAGGGGGGATGCTTGCACTAGTATATTGATAATATTGCTTATGGTGAGGAAATGTGGAACAGTTAACCCAAGAATTATGAGTATGGCAATGACAACAATAAATGGAAGATAGCGAACAACTCGCATATCAGCCACACGGCGAGTTACAATCAGGTTTCTTGCTTGACCAAATACCTTAACCTTGTCGTTCTTAGTGATACTCACATTCGCTAAGCGTTCTTTCTTTCGCACCATTTCCCATTTCCCCCTTCTCACTTTTAGACTTACCATTCTTAAAGACCAACCCACGCTCTGCTCCAGACCTTAGGAACCTCAATCCTTCCATCGTTTGCCATCTTAATAGCCTCTGAACGGGCCAGGTCAGTGATTCAGATAATCTCTCCTCTAAAACTTTTACAAGACACTCCTCAAAACTTTTATTCACCTCATACTCCTGCTGGTGAACGAACTTGCGTCCGTCAGAGAACGTCAATATTCCAACTTTACGCTTTTTCGATAATATTTTCAATTTCTAGTCTCCTCTACTGAAGCTATCCTATATCTCTCCTAAGTATTCTTGTTCTACAACTCCATACAGTCTCCGGGACCTGGCCCGGGGTGGCCAATCCATTGCGGAACACCTGCCGCCCCAGTCCAGAGCCCCGAGCTCAGGCTAGTCTTTATATTCCTTTGCCCACATGTATGGCATGTCGGATACTGTATCAGGAGTAGCGACACGTCCCGGCACAAGATGTCTGGTCCCGAGCCCTATCTCGCCAAGAGCTAATGGAACTATAACCCGAATGGCTTCTACAGCATGGAAATAGGCATCGTAAGTGGTAGCAACATCTATGTACCCCTTCAACATAGCCTCATAACCTTGAGGATTAACATCTTGAGCCGCGATCCATATATGTTTCGGGTCGCCTATCGGCGCTAACCTACCAGCCTCTGCCAGTGCAGACTCCACCGATGAGAAACAGAAGTCGCTTGCAACGAACATACAGTTAGCTTCAGGATGAGCTGCGAGAGCGGCACTGACTCCGCTCCTAAATTTCTCAGGTTTCCATTCAGTAGGTACTTGAATCAAGGTCTCCCACTGTCCACGTTCCTTCTCAACTTCATGCCATCCCTTCGAGCGATATGCAGCGTTCATGTCAACAAGATCCCCTAGAACTTCTATAGCCTTGCCTTTGACGCCATTCTTCTTCAACAAGTCAGCAAAATATTCTGATGTAGATATACTCTGAGAATAGCTATCTGCACCGATGTGCGCGTCAGGCTTGACAGTAGATGACTCCCTGTCAAACGTAATGAAAGGAATTCCGGCGTCTTTAGCAGCTTTGATTGAAGCACCAATAGCCGCAGCATCCTGGGCCCGCGCAATGATTACGTCGACCTTTTGGCTAATAAGATCTTCGATGTTTGCCTGCTGCCTTGCAGGGTCACCCTCTGCGACGTTGATGATCCATTCAAACTTGATCCCGTTTTTCGCTCCATATTCTTTGCCGTACTGTTGCATATATTCCTGCCAAGCTTGGATGAGAGAATGGATCTTCTCGTTCCACGATAAACCAACACGGATTGTTCTTACTTCTGCCAGTGAAAAACTTGATACCATCGATACACACATTGTTAACACTAATAGCCATAATAATATCT
>CAZPUO010000186.1:0-5596 GCA_964589745.1 uncultured Methanotrichaceae archaeon | reverse complement strand
ATCTATGACGCCTTGCCCTTCCTCTCCACGACCTCGGCAAAGGCCAGGGTTCCGCTGATCTTCTTGATCTTGGCCTTCACCACTTCACCCTTAACGGCGCTGGGCACGAAGATGAGATACTTGTCCACTTTGGCTATGCCGTCGCCCTTGTTGCCGACGGATTCGATACGCAACTCATAGGTCTCTCCCTCTTCGATAACGTCCTTTTGCACCGTAGCCGTGGCCTTTCTCTTTCGCACCGGCCGGTGAGCACCGCAGGCATCGCATTTTAGCATGAGAACTCGATCGTTCTTGGTGAGGTGAGTGTCAGGCAGCCTGCACTCTGTGCAGACCACGTACTCCTCGAAGTAGGACTCTATCTGCCGGGCAACGGCTTGCTCGCTGAACTTTCCCTGGAATACTCCGCGCTGCCCCTCGATCTTGCCCGCCGTTCCCATCTCCTGGAGCAAATACTTCATGAGATGCTCAGGATCGCGGTTCAAGATGTCCGCTATGGCCCCGAAGTTCTCCAGGACGGTGGTCTTGCCCTCATAGAAGACCTTGGCAGGAGGTATGACGAACCGCTCTTTGGACTCTTTGGTCGCCGGCATCCTCTTCATGGCCCGATCCAGGCCCGCTAAATAATCATCCATCCAGATTACCTTATCAGCTCTTGGCCCGACTCCAAGACGATCTGAATAGGAGACGGCAACTTATGCCCTGCTCTCGTCAGTGCGATCTTGGCATCATTGAGATACTGTGGAGGCACTCCCAGGGTGAACAGCTTCTGGCCGGCATCAAGCTGGGCAGCAGTTCCCACCGCCTTCCCAAAGGCACGCCTCATGCCGCTGGAGACACGATCGGCACCAGCACCTGTGGCCTGCTTATTCTCGCGGATGACGTGATGAGGATAAACCCTGAGCTTGAGGTGGAAGTTGGTTCTGCCTACCTGCTTCAGGAGGAAACGGTTGGCTGCGACCCTGGCCGCCTCAAGAGCAGTATGCCTGATCTGACAGGGCTCCCTGATCACTAAGGTGAGCTTAACCGGAAAATCCTCCTGCAGATTTCCCATATCGTAATGAACAACCTTGCTTCCCGGGACGCCGCCCATGTACCGCCTGCGCGTGTAGGGCCGCTCCTGTCTTCTGTACATGCTTCCTGGCTTACGTGTCAAAACGAATTCCTCCGATAATCCTGAGATTGGTGCTCTATTCACCTAGTTTATAAGGTTTGGCCTCTGCAAATGTCAGACCGTCATAGGCGTGGAGAAGGATATCTCGCCGGTGAGAGGCGCTCCCATCTGCGCTCTTACTTCATCGGGTTTGTTGCCCAAAACCCACATGAGCTTGACCAGGGCCACCTCGGGCAGCATGTCCTCTCCTTCAATGGCTCCCGCTTCCAACATGTAGCGACCGGTGTCGTAGACCAGGTCGCCTATCCTGCCCCTCAGGCATTGCGAGGTTACTACTACGGGTATATTCTCCTCCGTGGCCCTTTTGATGCCGTCTATCCAGTCCGAAGCCACATGGCCGAGGCCGGTGCCCTCCAGAACTATGCCCCTGTAGCCCTTGTCGATGTAATAGTTCAAGATCTCTGGAGAGGCTCCGGGCGTGTACTTGACAAGAGCGCATTCGGGCTCCAGCTTGTCCTCAAGTTCCAGCTCTACCTCACCCCGGTGTCTGTATGGCGTAAAGGTCTCGATCTTCCTGGTGAGGTAATCCACTTTCCCAATGGGGGGCTGGTTCATGCTCTGGAAGGCGTCCCTGCGAGAGGTGTGCATCTTGCGCACCCTTGTGCCGCGGTGGATGGAGCAGTAGTCATCGCTGGTTGTACCATGCATCACCACACAGACCTCAGCGATGTCGCTGATGGCGACCGTAGCGGCGCCGATTGCGTTCATGGCCGCATCGCTGCTGGGCCGGTCCGAGCTGCGCTGTGAGCCTACGATGACCACCGGCACCGGAGTCTTCAGCATGAATGAGAGCGCGGCAGCGGTGTACATCATCGTATCCGTGCCGTGGGTTATTATCACTCCCTCCGCACCAGTGCGGATCTCTTCCGCCACAGCTCGCGCAAGTGTCATCCAGTACTCCGCCCGCATATTCTCGCTCAGTATCTGGTAGATGACCTTGGCATTGTAGTTGGCTATCTCCTCCAGCTCCGGGATGGCGGAGATGATCTCGCCTGCCGAGAACTGACTTGTGACCGCTCCAGTCCTGTAATCAACTTTGCTGGCTATGGTTCCGCCTGTGGAAAGAATGGACACCTGAGGAAGTCCAGGCCTATGCCTCAGCGGCTTATCTTTATCCAAGGGCTTAAGCTCCTGTCCTTTTTCCAGTAGTTTGAGCCGGGACTCGGGAAGGCGCAGGCCGATGTTGTAGCCGTTGTCCAGTTTTATGACCACATGATCCTTGCGCCGGGACGGCATGAGCACGCCCTCGTAGGAAGTACCGTTCCTTTCAACGGAGACTCTATCCCCCAGATCCATTTTCTCACCAGATGACTGTTAACCCTGGCTAGTTTATGCTGGCCATCTAAAAACGTTGCCCTTGGGTCAAAGCAGATTAATAGGTCAGATACCTCTCCCCTAAAGGAGAGTGGCTTGTCCCTGGAGGATTGAATGCACCGAGACAATAGGCTGTCTGACGGCAGCCCTAAAAGCGATATTCGTCGCCGCAATGTGATCAGCAGGCCCAGCGAAGCCGCACTGAGTACACCTAAATTCATCTCTGGTTGGCCTATTAGCCTTAGAGATATTACCGCAATAGGGGCATGTTCTGGATGTGTTTCTAGGATCAACAAAGACCACGGGAACACCCGCGATCTTTGCTTTGTAATCCGCAAACATCCTAAGCAACCCAAAATTCCAGGTGTGCAAGCTACGATGCTGAGCATTCCTAACCGTAGCTCTCTGTCTAATACCTTTGAGATCTTCAAGAGCTATAGACCTGAGAGTGTCTTTGGCTTTCGAAACTATCTGCTTGGAAATGCGATGGTTCACGTCTTTGGAAAATCTTGCCATTCGACCAGAAAGCTTCTTCAGATGTCTCTTGGCCGACTTGGTGCCTTTGCTTTGGAGTCTGGATTTGAGAGAATCAAGCCTGTCTCTGGTTTGGTTGATCTGCTCTCCAGAATGGACTTCTCCATCAGAGTCAACTGCAAGATATTTAATTCCAAGATCGACACCAAGAACGCCTTTCGGATCATAAGGAGTCTCTTCAGGCACTTTGACCACAACGCAAAGGTAGAAAATGCCTTTGACAAGTATCAAGTCGGCTTGGCCTCTGACCCTATCCATTCTGGCCTTCTGGTATTCTCCGATTCTAACTGGAACAAGCTGTCTACCTTCCAGAGTAGTCAGGGATACGGTTTCAAGTCCCTTCCAGGTAAGAATCCTCGGATCATAGACGATAGCACCATCAAGCTGAAATTCTGGCTTAATAGACTTGTCGCGTTTATAGGCTTCGGCAACTTTAGAGATGGCTCGAACCGTGAGTTGAGAAGAGAGGCCAAACCTTTCTCGGATGTCGTAATAGACTGCTTTGTGGATCTCAATCTTGTTGGCCTTATGCATCTCGAAAGCCACTTCTGCAATGCTATTACAGGCTTCATTGAAGCGATGCATAGTATCCAGAAGCATTTGATATTGCTTCTTACCGGGGTCCAGTTTGACCATCAAGGTTTGAAGCATTACATTGAAGAAGACTTTCAGTTAATATATAGTTTTCGGTATCGGGTGATGTGGAGCGTACCCAATTCCTCCCGCCCCCTGAAGGGAGCGGGTCTCCTTGGTGATTCCCTATGATCTATTTTGTAACCAGCAACGAAGGAAAGTTCGCGGAGGCGCGAGGCATCTTCAAAGACCTGGTCCAGAAGAACATCGGCTATACCGAGATACAGGCTGATACATTGGAAGAAGTGGCAACCTATGGCATGAAGGAGGTATCGTCAAGGCTGCAAGGGCCGGTAATGCTTGAGGACGCTGGCCTGTTCATCGAGGCGCTGAAGGGCTTTCCGGGAGTGTATTCGGCTTATGTGCAGAAGACCATAGGCAACGATGGGATTCTTCGATTAATGCAGGGCAGGGAGGATAGGAAAGCGTACTTTCGTTCAGTCGTAGCTTACACCGAGTCTGGCATAGAACCGCGTCTGTTCAAAGGCGAAGTCCACGGCAAAATAGGCTTTGAATCGAGGGGAGACAAGGGCTTCGGTTATGACCCGATATTTTATGTAGGGGAGAAAAGCCTGGGAGAAATGGAGATTGAGGAGAAGAACAGGATCTCTCACCGCGCGGCCGCTATGAAAGGACTGAAGGAGTGGCTGGCCAGCCGATAAATTCTATTTTGTATTTCAGGGAAGGAGGGAGAAAGAAACATTCTGCAGTTCAAGCATAAAAATTTCCAGCAAAGCTGCTTGAAAGAGGACATTGCTCCTTTGAATATCCCAAGAGAAAGTTTTTGAAAAAGTGGTGACAATGATGTATGGTCTGCCGCATTTCCAGATTGATAAAGAATTTATTCTGACAGTTTATGATATCGATCCATGAGACTCATCTGGATATTTCTCGGCTTAATTGCTCTCATCATCGCTGCTGGATCGAACGCTGCCAGCACGCCCGAACAGGCGGACAAAAGAACCTCAATAGTGTTCGTATTCGACCGGGATTTCGCGCCCTTTACCTATGAAGAGAACGGCTCAATCTACGGCTTCGAATTGGACTTGCTCCAGCTGCTGGGCGAAGAGGAAGGATTTCGGCTGATTCCCAAGCCCATGATTTGGACTAGGGCCATGCTCTCCTTTCAGAAAGGAGATGCGGATGTGATCGGAGGATTGGTCAAGACCAAGGAGAGACTGAAGCAGTACAACTTCACTGACCGACCTCATGGAACCTTTGACATATTGACCTTCGTTCGGGATGATAGCGACATCAGATCAGCGGGCATGCTGCAGGGCAGAAAAGTGGCGGCGCAGAATGGAAGCATTTCTCTGGACCTTCTGAAGAATCAGACCGGTGTACAGGTGCTGGTTTATGATTCCGAGGGCGAGGGATTGCAGGCCCTCCTCCAGGGAAAGGCCGATGCTTTCGTGGGAGGAGGCTCCACCACCAGGTTTTGGATAAAGCAGCATAACATCTCTGGCATCAAGGCCCTGGCCATGCCCTGGGAGATGCACTCCCTCTACTTTGGGGTCAGAGATCCAAAGCTTCTGCAGTCCCTTGACCGTGGTCTGGAGAAGCTAATGCAAGATGGGAGGTACGACCAACTCTACCGCAGATGGTTCGTGCAAGAGCTTGGTGAGTCCGAAATTTTGGCCCTGGTGAATGCCTCCCGCCAGGCCAGCTTCAATGCCTATGCCCCTTACTCCCGCTACCCAGTGGGTGCGGCAGTGCTCACCTCCTCGGGCAAGATCTACTCCGGCTGCAACGTCGAGAACGCCCTCTACGGCCTCTCCACCAGCGCTCTGAAGGTGGCGATCTTTAAGGCGATATCCGAAGGGGACGGCCACATCCGGGCGACGGTCACCTCCCTCCCGGACGGAAGGGCTGATGCGCCCACAGGAGACGAGCGCCAGATCCTCTTCGAGTTCGACAGAGGCATCCTGGCAATCCTGGGAGAGG
>CAZPUO010000185.1:0-5626 GCA_964589745.1 uncultured Methanotrichaceae archaeon | reverse complement strand
GGTATTTATGCTCGGACCGGAGGAAGCCGCCCACCAGCATATCACGATTTATAGTAAGAATGGGATTTATCTATGATGGCCAAGGCGAATGACGCAGTCTTTTCCGCAATGTTTGCAAGGTTCCGGCACCAGTTAGAAGAGTTGCAGCGCGGTGCAGGTTCATTATCCGAACACGGATTGGCTGAGGCTTTGCGCGGCCTGTGTCTGAGTATTGATGAACTTGGCGAAGTGGTAGATCCAGGAGGTGCCGCGACTGGAGCTAACTGGCAGGGCATGATTGAGCGAGAAGAGCGGATGAGGCTGGCTCTTGAGGCAGCTCACATCACAGTCTGGGACTGGAACCTCCTGACCGGAGAGATCACGTGTTCCGGAGATATCAAGAGCCAGATCGGCCTGGATCCGAAGTCGTCAGGCGGATGCCCATACTCTTTCTTGGTGCTGATACATCCCCAAGATCGTGAACTGGTGAAACAAACGATGTTTAGCACGGCCCGAACAGGAAAGAATTGGAGCGTTGAATTCAGAACAGTTGGCACCGACGGACAGATTCGCTGGTCACAGGCAGAAGGGCGTGCATTTCTTGATGACAGCGGCACGCCGATTCGCATGGTGTTTGCAAACCGGGATATCACTGATGACAAGCTGGCAGAGCAGAAGATCATCGAGGCAAAACGGGTGGCGGAGGAGCGCGTTAGCTTACTGGATGAGATTGAAGCGCAAAAAGATCAACTGAAAATTCTGGCGGAAGAGATTGCACGCGAGAAAGATAAGCTGCAGACCATCATGGAAAACACCGACACTCATCTTGCTTATCTCGACCCTCAGTTCAATTTCATAGAAGCGAACTCTGCCTATGTAAAAATGTCTGGGCGCACCAGAGACCAACTTATTGGCAAGAACTATTTTGAACTTTTTCCCAATCCGCAAAACAGGTCCATCTTTGAGAATGTTGAGAATACCGGCAGGCCCATCCGGTTCGAAGCTGTACCACTGGAGGATATTGGCCAGCCTGAGCACAGGCCAATTTACTGGGATTTTGCATTGATACCGGTCAAGGATGCATCAGGAATGGTGCAGGGGCTTGTTTTTTCCCTGGCCGATGCGACTGAGCATAAGCTCATGGAAGACGAGCTGCGACAATCCAGGGGAAAGCTGCGGGAGAGGGTCCAAGAGCGAACTGCCGAGCTGACGCAGGCAAACGAGGAGTTGCGAGCGGCTAAGGTCGCGGCTGAGGCGGCTGCTCGCGCTAAGTCTTCGTTCCTGGCCACCATGAGCCATGAGATCCGCACACCTTTGAACGCTGTAATCGGTATGAGTTCTCTTCTACTGGATGACGATTTGAAAGAGGAGCAGAAAGAGTACGTGCAGACCATCCACAGCAGCGGGGAAGTCTTGATGGAGATAGTAAATGAAGTACTCGATTTCTCCAAGATGGAAAAAGGAAAGATGGAACTTGAGTGCCTGCCCTTTGACCTGAAAGCCTGCCTTGAGGTTTCTCTGGATCTGGTGGCATTGAAGGCCAAGGAAAAGAACTTGAGAGTTTCCTATTCAATTGAGGAGAATGTTCCTCAAGCGATTATCGGCGATGTGACGCGATTGCGTCAGGTCCTGGTCAATCTGCTTGGCAATTCTGTCAAGTTCACGGATAAGGGAAATATCACAGTCGGAGTGAAGGCCCGGCTCCAGGCCGGTGACCATTACGAGCTCCTGTTCTCTGTCAAGGATACGGGTATCGGCATACCCAAAGACCGCATGGAATGCCTTTTCCTGCCCTTCAGCCAGGTGGATATATCCAACCCGAGGATGCCCGGTGGCACCGGACTTGGCCTTGCCATAAGCAAAAAGCTCGTGGAGCTGATGGGAGGCAGAATCTGGGCAGAGAGCGAACTGGGCATTGGTTCGACCTTTTTCTTCACCGTCATGATTGAAGCAGTTGACAAAAGGCTGTTGGCGGCAAAAAAATCAGAAAAGCTTCAACACGAAAAGCCCCAGCGACCCCCCGATCAATGGCTTCGCATCTTACTGGCCGAGGATAATCTGGCCAATCAGGCTGTGATTCTTCGTATGCTGAAAAAGCTGGGGCACAGAGCGGACGTTGTGGCCAACGGACATGAGGTGCTGGATGCCTTGGAGCGGCAGCAATATGATTTGATTCTAATGGATGTGCAGATGCCTGATATGGACGGACTGGAGACAACACGCAAAATACGTCAGCTTTGGCCTCTGGATGGACCATATATCATCGCTATCACTGCCTATGCTCTCGAAGGAGACCGAGAACGGTGCTTTGATTCCGGTATGAACGATTATCTAGCCAAGCCTGTGAGGCTTGATGAGCTAAAGGTTGCTCTTGATGGCTACGCAAATGCTTCCTGGTCAGAAGATCCGAAAGATAAGCCAGAGAGCTGAAAAATGCTCACCTGGCATCACAGTATCGCGCTTCATCCACATCCAGAGTGAGGGGCGATCCCGGCTCGAAGGAAGCGATCTTTCTCACCCTGCCCACGCCGATCAGCTGCAGTTGGGCTCGGGCTGCCTGTGCTTCGCGCTCTTCGTAGTAATCCTCGCTGGACTGAATCGTCCGATGGGTGATGGTCTGAAGGCCTCTCACGCTGGCGATGAGGCCAGTCGTTCCTGGAATTATATCCGGAGCGCTGGCCTCAGTGAGAAATATCCGCTCTCCCGGCTGGACATTCAGCAGCGTAACGAAATTGTTCGGGCTTCTGATCTCCACTGTCCTGACCCTGGCAGCAAGGAGTTCCTTCATCACGTGTTTGGCTAATCCAGTTAGTGCTACGTAGATCATGAGCATCACCCGTACATGGGGAACTCTTTGGGCATCTGTGCCTGCTGTTCCTCAGGCTGCGCCGCCCGGAGCTGCTGAGCCAGCTGGGCCATCTGCACCTCAATCTGCTCTGCCTGCTCCGCCAGCTTGGAGGTGCTTACTCCCAGGCCGTAAATCTTGTTCAATGTCTCGATGGTTGCTATCGCTGCTCTGGGATCAGGTTCCGCAGAAGCCGTTTCACCTAAAAGGCAGATCGCTGGAATATTCCTGATGCGACACTCATTCATGATGCTGCCAGTTATGCCTGTGATCGTCCCTAGCTCGAATATCTCTGCCATATCCTTTAGCTTATCGAGAAGCTCTTTTTTGCTGGCCGCTCCAAAGACTCTGTGCTGGTCGCTCATAACCGTTATCCCTGCCAGGCAGACCATCTCCCGCACATTTATGGACTGGGCCCAGGAGACTATCTCCCTTCCGATGTCATAGGAGGCCAGAGGATGCACAGGGACGTCGGCGGTGAGGATCACGATCTCTTTGCTTGCGTCCTCATAGATGCGAACGGGCATGTTTACCACTCCTCCCAAGAGCACGGCCAGAGGCGGGAAGAACTTGGAGCTCATGGCCCCCAGATACGTCATTTTGAGTTCATTGACGATATACTGGCTGGCGATGTTGCCTACCAGGCCTATTCCAGGGAAACCCTCTATCAGAATGGGATTCTTGATAGAGGACTCCTTCTCAAGGATGACCTGAATGATATCCTTGTCCATATGCTATAAAAGGCCTTTATCTGAGATAAGAGCATCGCTCTGAAGCTAATTATTTGGCCTGTGAGCGCCATTTAATGCAAAACGTTTATCAACACTATGATAGAGAACATTTTCTCGACTGACGAAATGAAATCCTGGAATTGAGATTTCAGGAAGCCGGACACATTTTTGTAATAAGCGCCCAGGCAAAAGAAGCTCAGCCATAAATCAACAAGTGATCTTGGGGTAAAAATGGCGGAAAAATATCGAGATATTATAGATCGGATAAAGGCGGAAGGCAGGAGCTACCTGATGGAGCACGAGAGCAAGGCGGTTCTGGAAGGCCTGGAGATCTCCACCACTGGTTCCAGGGTGGCAAGATCGGAAGACGAAGCTGTGGAGATATTCCGGGACCTAGGGTCTCCGGCGGCCTTGAAGGTGCTCTCGCCGGAGGTCATTCATAAATCAGATTCTGGCGGAGTCAAGCTCCAGCTTGAGGACGAGGTAGAGGTGCGCAAGGCTTACCAGCAGATATGCCGTGCTTTCCAGAACAAGAAGATAGTGGGCGTATCAGTGCAGAAGATGGCTAAACCAGGCGTCGAGGCCATCGTGGGCGTCGCTCAGGATGCCACCTTCGGACCGATTCTTATGTTCGGCCTGGGAGGTGTCTTTGTCGAGGTGCTAAAAGACGTTTCATTCCGATCCATCCCTATCACTTTGTCCGACGCGGAAGATATGATTGAGGAGATTAAAGGCTATGCCCTTCTCAAGGGCTATCGCGGACATTCTGCAGACATTACATCCCTAAAGCAGCTGCTTCTGAGGATATCTGATTTCGTGATGAAGAACCCAGACATCTCAGAAATGGATCTCAACCCTGTGTTTCTTTATCCGGAAGGTTACATGGTTGTTGATGCCCGAATAATCCTGGGAGAGCCTAGACCCGTCGCTCCTTCTCCAGCCAAGCAGGATCTGCATGATCTCTTCTACCCGAAAAGTGTCGCCGTCATTGGAGCTTCCGGCACCCCGGGAAAGCTGGGATGGAACGTTTTCACCAATCTGGTCAGCCACAAGTTTCAGGGAAAGCTCTATCCCATCAATCCACGGGCTGAGGAGATCCACGGCATCAAGGCCTATCCGAGGATAAGCGATGTTCCTCTGCCCGTGGACGTGGCCATCATACTTGTCTCGGCGGGCATGACTCCAGACGTGGTCGAGGAGTGCTGTGAATGCGGTGTGCGCTACATTGTGGTGGAGTCCGCGGGCTTTGCCGAACTTGGCGAAGCTGGAAAAGAAATCGAACAGCAGATGAAGGATATCGCTGATAAGTATGGCGCCAGGCTGCTTGGCCCCAACTGCTCCGGTATTATCAACACACATTGCAGCATGGTCCAGTCCATCGGCATTGTGGATGCTCTCAGCAAAGGAAACATCGGCCTCGTCTCCCAAGCAGGAGTGTGCGCGGCCGGAATGCTCTGGGGGCTTCGCCACATCATGGATTTCGGCATCATTGCCACCATCGGCAACAAGCTCGATATCAATGAAACTGATATCCTGGAGGCGGTTAGCAGTGATGAGAACATCAATGTCATCTGCATGTATCTTGAGTCGGTAAAAGGCGGCCGCGGTTTCATCGACGCAGCTCGCCGCATTACCCTGGAAAAGCCTGTGGTTGTGCTCAAGTCTGGTCGCACGGACGCAGGAAAGAAGGCAGTTGCATCACACACAGCCTCCCTGGCTGGAAATGACCAGATCTTCAGTGCTGTATTCCGACAGTCAGGCATCATCAGGGCCCGCGATTATGAGCATATGTTCAACCTGGCCCGCACCATCTCCAAACAACCCTTCCCGGATCGTGAGGGAGTATTCATAGTAACCTACGCCGGCTCGCTCGGCGTTATCGCCGCCGACGCCATCTCCGACAACGGCATGAGACTCTCGGAGCTGGAACCGCACCTAAAGGAACGGCTTAAGAAACTTCTGCCAGGCTACGTAAGCGGCATGAACCCTGTGGACTACACCTTCAGCCAGGATGCTGAAACGGTGAAGAAGACCATTGAGATCGGCGTGGAGAGCCAGGATGTTGGCCTGT
>CAZPUO010000184.1:0-5644 GCA_964589745.1 uncultured Methanotrichaceae archaeon | reverse complement strand
ACTGCGATGATGACCGTGTCCACCTCGACGATGCGCTCCGAGCCCTTCTTGACCTTCGGGCTGCGACGGCCACTGGCATCGGGCTCTCCCAGCTCCATATCCACGACCTCCATGGCTTTTACCATGCCACGCTCATCGCCGATAAATCGTGTCGGGTTGGTCAGGAAGTCGAAGATGATATCCTCCTCCACTGCGTTCTCCGCCTCTTCCCGCCGGGCGGGCATCTCCTCCCTGGAGCGCCGATAGACCACGTGAACCTCATCCGCACCCAGGCGCAGCGCGCAGCGGGCGGCGTCCATGGCCACGTTCCCCCCGCCAACCACTGCCACCTTCTTTCCTTTTCTTATGGGTGTGTCGTATTCCGGGAATCTGTAGGCCTTCATGAGGTTGACCCTGGTCAGATATTCGTTAGCGGAGTAGATTCCCCCTAAGTTCTCGCCGGGAACATTGAGGAAGCGGGGCGCGCCTGCTCCGATGCCCAGGAAGACCGCGTCATAACCGTCTCGCAGAAGCTCTTTCACGTCTACTTGCCTTCCCACGACCGCGTCCAGCTTAAGCTTTGCACCCAGGGATCGAACGTAATCGACCTCTGCCTTAACGATGCCCTTAGGGAGTCGAAACTCAGGAATGCCATAAACCAGAACGCCTCCAGCCTCATGCAAGGCCTCAAAGATGGTTATCTGATGGCCCATCCTGGCCAGATCTGCGGCGCAGGTGAGGCCTGCGGGCCCGGATCCAACGATGGCTACGTGCTTCTCCGTGGGGGGGGCGGTCTCGCACCTGGGACACTTCTCCTGCTTTAGCTCCCAGTCGGCCACGTAGCGCTCCAGGCGGCCTATGGATATCTGCCCGCCCTTTCCCTTTTTTCCCAAGACGCAGCGGCTCTCGCACTGCACCTCCTGAGGACAGACCCGGCCGCAGACTCCGGGCAGGCTGTTCTTTCGCTTCAAGGCCAGCACCGCTTCGGGCATATCCCCGTCTCGCAGAGCACGGATGAATGCCGGAATCTCTACGCCAACAGGGCATCCTTCCACGCACTTCGGCTTCTTGCACTGGATGCATCTGCCGGCCTCTTCCTCTGCCTGCTCTTGATTGTAGCCCAGAGCGACCTCCTGAAAGTTGTATTTTCTCTCTTTGGGGGTTTGCTTGGGCATTTCTACCCGGTTCAGATTGATCTTGGTAGTCATTTATCCCACTTCGCGGCGCGGCCGGTGGCCTCGTGCTGATGCTCCTTGCTATGGGTTAATATGATTATATTCTTTTGGTTCCAAAACCTTGTTATATCATAGCACGGAAATGCCCATCCTAGGTATCACATGGAGAAGGTTCACACCACCTGCATTTACTGCGGCTGCGGTTGCGGCCTCTTTTTGCACGTAGAGGATGGCAGGGTTATAGGTGCATCTCCCTCTCCATTGCATCCCATGTCTTCAGGAAGGCTCTGCATCAAAGGCTGGCTGGCAGGGGAGTTTGTAGGCCATCCTGATAGGCTCAAATATCCGCTCATTCGAAAGGGCGATCGACTCTCAAGGGCGCCTTGGGATGAAGCGCTATCGCTGACGGCCGCAAGCTTCGGAGCGATAGCTGATAAGTTCGGAGCAGATTCTCTTGGTGTCCTGACTTCAGCCAAGGGTACTAACGAGGAGAATTACCTTCTGATGAAGCTGGCCCGTGCCGGGCTCAAGACCAACAATGTGGACCACGTGGCCAGACTCTGCCATGCTCCCACGGTGGCAGGCCTCAGCTATGCCTTCGGAAGCGGGGCCATGACCAATCCCATCTCCAGCCTGGCCCAGGCCACGGCCATCCTGGTAGTGGGATCAAACACTACCGAGCAGCACCCTCTGGTGGCTTCTTACATCCTGGAGGCCAGGTCAAAGGGTGCGCAGCTGGTGGTGGTCGATCCGCGAAAAACGCAGCTTGCCGATCTAGCAGATCTGCGCCTTGCTCCCCGGCCCGGCACGGACATCGCCTGGATAAACGCCCTCTTGAATGTCATAATCCGGGAGAACCTGATAGATCAGGAGTTCATAGATGCCAGGACGGAAGGCTTTGATGTTGTGCGCCAGGCGATCTTCGGCTGCACACCGGAAACGGCTGAGAGAATTTCAGGAATACCGGCCAAGGATCTGGCAGAGGCTGCCCGGATCTTTGGCTCTGCTGAGCGCGGAGCCGTCGTTTACGCCATGGGCATAACTCAACATACCACCGGAACGGACAATGTCCAGGCGCTGGCCAATTTGGTCCTGGCGACAGGCAACATTGGCCGGGAGGGCACTGGTCTTTATCCTTTGCGTGGACATCAGAACGTTCAGGGAGCCTGTGATATGGGCGCTCTGCCTGATCTTTATTGCGGATATCAGAAAGTGACACAAGCCCGCCAGAAGTTCGAGCAAGCCTGGGGAACGAATCTCCCTGATAGACCGGGCTTGACAGCCCTGGAGATGCTTGCTGCGGCCGAGGATGGCCGCCTGAAGGGTCTTTTCATCGTTGGCGAAAACCCCATGATGAGCTATCCTGATAGTTCGCGGGTAAAGAAGGCGTTGGAGGCCCTTGAATTTCTGGCGGTCTGCGATATCTTCCCCACCGAGACCTCAGAGCTGGCAGATGTTGTCCTGCCTGCAGCCTCCTTTGCGGAGAAGGATGGAACGTTCACCTCCACAGAGCGCCGCATCCAGCTCATCCGACCGGCAGTGAGCGCACCGGGCGAGGCCAGGGCAGAATGGGAGATGATCAGCGACCTTCTCCGCAGATTGGGAGTACCTGCCGATTATGCCTCGGCTGCAGAGATCATGGATGAGATTGCATCACTCACTCCTCAGTACGGCGGAGTCCATTACGATCGTCTGGGAACTCGCGGGCTGCAGTGGCCCTGCCCTACACCTGATCACCCTGGAACAAGCGTGCTGCACGCCGAGAAATTTTCCATTGGCCGCGCCAGGTTCAGGGCTGTGGAGCACCGCGAGCCGGTCGAGGTTGCCGATGAAGCGTATCCCCTGATTCTCACCACAGGCAGAAGCCTTTATCACTTTCATACCGGCACCATGACCCGCAGGACTTCTTTGCTGGATAGAGAGGTGCCGCTTCCTGCGGTGGAGATCCACCCGGAGGATGCCAGGCCGCTTGGAATTAGAAACGGCCAGCCGGTAATGGTAGAGACCAGGCGAGGCAGCATCAGCCTGGAAGCCCGGGTAACAGAAGACGTGCCCCAGGGCAACATCTTCGTTCCCTTCCACTTTTGCGAGGCTCCGGCCAACCTGCTCACAGCCCAAGCGCTCGATCCAGAGTCCAAGATACCGGAGTTCAAGGTCTCTGCTGCCAGGATCAGGAGGGCCTAGAAGTGAAGGCATTTCTTCCCAAAGACGGTCTTGTCCCATTGCTCTCCAGGCTTGGCAGATATATGGAGGTGGTGGCTCCTATTCTCGTCGAAAACGTCCCCGTCTTTGCCTCTTGGAGCGGGCAGCCTCTGGCCCTGAAGGATAATCCTCTGCTGCCGCCTCAGGAGTTCTTCCTGCCTCAGAGGGAGACCCTCTTCCGGTATGTTCAGGACTGCGGAAGGTACAGCTTTGAGGCTGCTGTGGGCAAGACGCGGCTGATCTTTGGCATCCGGCCCTGCGACCTGAGAGCCTTAGTTGTGCTGGATAAGATTTTCGGGTCCTATCCCATGGATCAACTCTATTTCGATAAAAGACGGTCTACAGTTCTCATCGCCCTGAACTGCACAGAACCTGGTGAGAGCTGCTTTTGTGCACATCTTGACTCGGGGCCGGAATGCGGCGATGCCGTTGACCTGCAGCTCACGGAGATTGGCGATGGTTACGTGGTTGAGACCGGCTCGCCTGCGGGCATTCTCATCCTGAAGGAGCACCCTGAGTTCTTCCTGGAGGCCTCGCAGTTGCAGCTCTCGGAGAAATGCGAAATACTAAAGAGCACAAAAGAGGCGATGGAAGCCCGCATAACCAGATCCCTGCCCGGGATAAAAGAGGCTATGGAGAAGGCCGATTGGAATGCTCTGGGACGATTGTGCCTTAACTGTGGAAGCTGTACCTTTGTCTGCCCCGTCTGCCACTGCTTTACCATTCAGGACCAGGGCGTTCCGGACGGAGAGCGCATCCGCTGTCGGGATACCTGTCTTCTCTCTGGCTTCTCCCGCATGGCTGGCGGCGCAAACCCGAGGATTGGCCGGGGCGAACGGATGAAGAACTGGTACCTGGACAAGTTCGAGTATATTCCTCAGAGGACTGGTCTGCTGGGTTGCGTGGGCTGCGGCCGATGTAGCAGGGTCTGTCTGGCGGAGATGGACAGATGGTCACTGGAGGTTGAGAGATGAGCGAGTACATTCCTCTGCAGGCCGAGATCGTGGACATCGATATCGAGTCGTCCAATACCTATCTCATATCGCTGAAGCTGCTCGATGGTCTGGATTTTGGCTACAAGCCTGGTCAGTTCGTCATGGTCTCCGTTTTTGGCTTAGGCGAGTGCCCTATCTCCATCACGTCCTCACCCACCAGAAAGACCCTGCAGCTCTGTATCAGACGGGCGGGAAAGATCACCAACGGAATCATGGACTGCCGGGTTGGAGACGTGCTGGGCATAAGAGGTCCCTGCGGAAACGGCTTTCCCATCGAGAAGATGAAGAAGAATATTATAATTGCCGGAGGCGGCTCGGGCTTTGCTACTCTGCGCTCTCTGGTAAACTACATCGTCGATCGGCGCAGCGCCTTTGGTGAGGTGGCGGTGGCCTACGGTGCCCGAACTGCCCGGGACCTCTACTTCATGCAGGAGTACAAGAGCTGGCAGCAGGCGGGAATCGAGGTTGGAATCACGGTTGATATCGGGGATGAGAGCTGGAAAGGAAATGTGGGGCTCGTCACCTCTCTCCTGGACAAGTTCCGACTGACAGCCGGCTCGGCAGCCATCTGCGGTCCGCCGGTCATGATCAATGCCGTGGCCCATAAATTGATGGACAAGGGCTTCGATCACTCCGACATCTACGTCTCCATGGAGCGGCATATGAAATGCGGCGTGGGCAAGTGTGAGCACTGCACGATCGGCCCCTATCACGCCTGCCAGGACGGGCCCGTCTTCAGCTATGACAAGGTCAAGACTGTGCTCTGAAGCCTGTGAAAAACAGATTATTTCTTATGGTCACAAGATCAGAGGCTCTCGTAAACCTCACCGATGATCTTGTCGTTTCCGTCCCAGAATCTGTAATCCTCCGGGCTCAGCCTCTCCGGCTCGCGCCTGAGGTTTTCTAGCACTGCGTCTTTCAGCTGCCAGCTCTTCACTACCACCAGGTTCTTCCTCTTCTCCTCCATGGTCACACCTGAGGCAACCACAATCTTTCCCAGAGCCAGATATTCATTGAGCTTCCAGACGCTCCTGTCCGTGGCGTAAGGCGTGAGCAGCGACTCGCTGTGAGGTATGAGGCAGATTCTGGCCTTTCTGATCAGCCCGGCCACCTTTTCATGGGGCTGCCAGCCTAAGAACCGAGCATTGGCGGGAAGCTTTCTCAGATACCACCGGGAGAGCGGCCCGTCACCGATGATCCAGAACGGCTGCTCTGGAATGCTCCCAATCAGCCTGAGCAGGTTGCCAATGCCCTCCTGGCGGCTGATGCGGCCCATGAAGATTATGGCCTTCT